>NZ_JBEZDS010000006.1:65021-96704 GCF_040648435.1 Dactylosporangium sp. NPDC049140
GTCGCCCGGAGCGCGCCGGTGCGGTCTTGAGGGGGTGTGGGTGGAGCGAAGCTCCCCCACCGCGAGCGGAAGCGAGCAGGGGAACAGCTAGTCCGGCGCGGAGAGACCTTGCGTGGCTGTTCGTCGCCCGGAGCGCGCCGGTGCGGTCTTGAGGGGGTGTGGGTGGAGCGAAGCTCCCCCACCGCGAGCGGAAGCGAGCAGGGGAACAGCTAGTCCGATTCGGGGAGACCTTCGATGCGGCGGGCGTGCTCGATCATGCCGTGGATCGCCTCCAGGCTCGGGCCCGACAGGCCCGCGGCCCGCAGGGCGACCGAGCGCACCGCGCTGTCGCGCAGGACCGCCAGCAGGTCCAGCTGCTCCTCGATGCGCCGGACGGTGTCCGGGTCGTCGTCGAGGAAGTACGCGGCGTTGACCCCGAAGAACTCCGCGAGCGCCTCCAGGTGCCGCTTGGTGGGGTTGTCGCGGGTGCCTTTGCGCAGCTGCCACACGTATGTGTGCGAGATCATGACGCCGCGCTCGCGGATGGCGGTGGCCACCTCTTCGTAGGTGTACTCGCCGCGGCCGGCCGGGTGGACGGTGCGGAACAGGCGATCCAGCTTGGCCGCGAGTGTCGGTTCGCTCATCGCATCAACCCTTGACAATCCTACCGGTCGGATGGAAATGTCCATCATAAGCTCAGATTTACAGGCGCCGCGCACCCCATCAACTCAGGTTTATGGGGCCGTGCTTGGAGGCTGAGGGTGGATCGTTGTGGCCGGGCGGCCTGACCGGCGCCAAATCGGGGGTGGCCACAACGTTTCCGGCCCGCAGGAGCGCACGAGCCTGCTCGACCAGGCTCGTGTCCGCCTCCGGCGGCGCCTGCTGAGCCTGCCCCAGCTCCCACTGCGCGTCGCGGATCTCGATGATCCGGCGGTACAGGCGCAGGTCGACGCCGCGGATCGTGAGCCGGTCGGCGAGGGGGCTGGGGGGATCGCCGAGCACCACATGCGGTACCGCCGCCACCGAAGCGGCCCACAGGGGACGCAATCGCTGCAGGGCGAGATAGTGCGCGAGCCGGCGCCGCAGGCCGCCCAGCGCCGGCAGGGCCGCGCCCGCGGCGAAGAGCAGCAGCATCGCGGCCAGGATCACCCGCGACAGGCTCTCCGCGCCGGAGCCGTTCATCACCTCGCTGCCCAGGGCGTTGCTGACCTGGAACGCGACCCGGTTGAGGATGAACAGCAGCCCGACCAGGGCGCCCGCGGTCAGCAGCCGCAGGCCCACCCGCATCGGCCCGCGCTCGGCCCGCCCGGCGGCCGGGTGGAACAGCGCCAGGCAGCACGCGAGGCCGACGAACAGGCCGAACTGGGTCAGCACGCCGTACGCGGTGACCGGCGGCGTCCCGGCGTGCTCGGCCACGAAGTCGCCGCGGGCGGGGCTGCGCGGCACCAGCAGGAAGAGCACCACCATTGTCACGCCGGCCGCGGCGAGCAGCGCATAGGCCCAGCGGCGCAGCCGGGGGCGGTCGGCGACGGGCCCGGGCATGAGGCCGGTCAGGTGCACCATCGCGGCCGAGGCGGCGGCGGTGGCCAGATTTTTCAGCGGTACCGACACGTCGGCCACGTGCAGCAGCCGGTCCGTGGCGAACGAGATCTCCCGCCGGTTGAACGTGAACGACAGCGCGACGAGCAGGGCCACCAGCCGCATGGCCCGGCCGCGGGGCGGCTGCGGCGTCGCGAAGCGCCAGATGGTGAACGCCCAGAACGCGGCCAGGACCAGGAACTCGAGGGTGTCAGCGAAGGCCATGGCCCGGTCCCGGGATGAGCGCCTCCTGCAGGCCCTGCAGCAGCGGGTCGTCGGTGCGGGGCTCGGTGCCGCCGCGCAGCGCCCGGCCGCTGATCATCGTCGCGATCATCTCGGCGACCTGCTCCTGCGGCGCCGAGTAGGTGGAGCGCAGCAGCACCCGGGCGACGGTGGCCGGGTCCAGGTCGGGCAGCACGAGACCGGGCGCCTTGTGGTCGCAGAGGATGTGCCCGATCTCGTGCAGGATGATGTGCCGGCGGTGCAGCGGGTCGACACCCGCCGCGTAGAAGACGTGGTCGGCCTGGTCGGTGGCCAGCCACAGCCCGCAGGGCGCCCCGGCCGGCGCGGGCTGTGGATGCAGGTGCAGGTCGCGGCCGCGGCGCGCGGCGACGTACGACAGGAACACGGACAGATCGAACGGCTCCGGTAGCTCGATGTCCGCGATCAGCCGCCGGCACTCCCGCTCAAGCCGCCGCAGTCCCACGGCGCCAGACTAACCGGCGGCCGGTGCACCGCCCTCAGGCGGATCGGCGCAGGTGCTCGGTGAGCTGCCCCGCCGCCCGTACCGCGGCCATCTGGCCGTTCCGGATGAGCATGAGGTCCTCCACGGCGCACGCGGGCGGGGTGTACCCGAGCGCCGCGGCGAGGTGCGGGTTGGCCCGCGACCACTTCGACAGCGACTCGCACACCTCGGCCTCCAGCACCGTCGCGGGGAGCGGGCCGGCCGCGCTCACGGCGTCGAGCATGCGCTCGCGGTGCTGCCAGTACGACCAGACCTTGGCCTCGTCGAGCAGCTGCGCGACGGCGTCGGTGCGCCGGTAGTACAGGGCCAGCTGGATCGAGTCGGTGCGGCCGTCGCCGATGAACGCGTCGATGAGCGGGTGCCGGGCGTGCGCGCCGGCAACCTCGTAAAACGTGCTGCGGCTGCCGTTGGGCGCGGCCGCCTCGACGATGCTCTTCCAGGTCAGCGGGGCCCCGGGGGCGGCGGCGACGAGGCCCGCGACCGCGCGGAAGTACACGGTCTTGGTGCGCCAGTGGCTGCGCTTCGCCGACGGGTTCGCCGACAGGCGCTTGTGCCACCGGCTCACGACGGTGTCGCGGAGATCCTTGCCGAATTCCGGAGTGGCCGTCAGGTGTGGCGCCAGGGTCGTCATGCTCATCGGTCCTGTCCTGCCTGTCGGTGGTGGGCTGGGCGTCCTCCGAGCGTGGCCGCCGGGGTGCTCCGCGGCCATCACGTATTCACGTGGTCTTGCCGCTGACCAGGTCCAGCACGGCATTCCAGTCGGCCGGCACGGTGTCGGCGCACCAGGCCACGTGCCGGTCGGGGCGGACCAGTGCGAGCGGCCGATCCCAGCGGGTGCGCACGCCCTCGTCGGCGATCGGCAGGTGCGTGACCGGGATGCCGCGCCCGTTGGCGGCGGCGGCGAGCGACCGCCCGGCCGCGTCCCCGGTGAGGTCGACGAGGGTGAGCTCCGGGCCGAACCGGTCGGCCAGCGCCTCGCCCGTGTCCAGGCGCACGTCCGGGGCGCGGCCACCGGGGCGGACCGTGCCGAGCGCGCCGCTGTGCCACACCACGGCCGAGTTCGCGTGCCGGGCGGGCAGGGCGCGGGCGTCGGGGCGGTTCGCCTCCTGCCGCAGGACCCCGGCGAGCAGCTCCGGGGCGGCCCCGGCGGCGCTGAGCCGGCCGAAGCGCCGCCGCGTCTCCAGCGACCGCGCCAGCAGCTCCCGGTCGAGCAGGGCGCTGGGGCGCCGCTCGGACTCGTAGCTGGCCAGCAGCCCCGGCCCGCCCCAGCCGTTGATCTCGGCGGCCAGCTTCCAGCCCAGGTCGACGGCGTCGGCGAGGCTGGTGTCGGCGAGCTCGCCGGCCGGGTGGAAGCGGTGCGCGGCCTCGCCGGCCAGGAACACCGGCCCGCGCCGGTACGCCGCGGCGACGGCCAGGGCGTCGTCCCACTGGGCCACGCCGAGGATCTCCGGCACCTCCAGGCCGCTGCCGAGCCGCGCCCGCAGCATCGCGACCGGGTCGGTGGTGACCGGCTCGTCGGCCCCGACCGGCAGGTGGGCGACCCAGCTGTCGCCCTCGCCGCGGGACACGCTCGTCAGGCCGCCGACGACCACGACGACGGGCGTGCCGTGCTTGGCGGGCAGGCGGGGGTCGGTGCTGCGGAAGAACACCGAGCAGTGGCGGGCCGGGCTGCCGAGGCTTTCCATCGGTACCTCGAGACAGCGCCGCACCGTGCTCTGGGCGCCGTCGCAGCCCACGAGGTGCCGCGCCGCGACCGTGTGCCGCACCCCCGCGTGCACGTCCAGCACCGTGGCGACGGCGCCGCCCGGCTCGACGCGCAGCCCGGTGAAGGTCCAGCCCTCACGCAGGTCGATGAGCGGGTGCTCGCGCAGCTCGTCGCGCAGGCGCCGGGTCAGCTCGGCGGCCGGGACGCGGTGGTCCGGGCCGCCGGCGTCGGGTTCGGCGTCGTCGTAGGGGTCGCGGGAGTCGTGCGAGGAGACCAGCACCGGCTCGTCGTCGAGGCGGGTGCGCCACTCGACGTCCTCGAGCTCGGGCGGCCCCGCGTACCGGCGGACGAGCGCGGCGAGGCCGAGGCGGCGCAGCAGGCCCATGGCGTGGCCGGTGAGCCGGTCGACGCCGGCGTGCCGCGGCGGGGCGACGGCGCGCTCCACGACCAGGCAGGGCACGTTGTGGTGGGCGAGCTCGAGCGCGAGGACCGCGCCGGTGGGGCCCGCTCCGACCACGAGTACCTGTGTGCGCGTCGGCGTCGTCACCGGCGTTCCCCCATCGCTCGACCTCGGCGACGCCTTAGTCGCCACTGGTCATGCTCGGGTCCGGCGGGTGCCCCCGTACATCACGTGTTCAAGCGATCCCGGTGGACGAGGTTCGCCAGTTCGACGCGGCCGCGCAGGTCGAGCTTGGTGAAGATCTTGCGCAGGTGGCTGTCGACGGTGTGCCGGGACAGGTGCAGCACGCCGGCGACCTGGCGGTTGGTGAGCCCGAGGGCGACCTGGAGGGCGACGTTCTGCTCGGCCGGGGTCAGCTGGTGCAGCGGGGAGCCGGGGCGGAACACGGGCCGCTCGGTCGGGGCCTTGGGGCCGCCGAGGCTGAACTCGAGGCGGCGGCGGGCGCGTTCGGCGCGGCAGTCGGTGACGATGGCGATGGCCTCGGCGGCCCAGGCGCGGCCCTGCCGCTCGTCGGCGGTGTTGAGGGCGGCGTCCTCGAGGGCGCCGGCCAGGGCGAGGCGGCGCGGGGTGCGCCGGAACCGCTCCACGGCCCCGCGCAGCAGCCAGGGGTCGCCGGTGAGCACGCCCTCGGCGTGGTCGGCCGCGGCGGCGAGGGAGACGAGGCCGGGGTTGCGCCCGGCGAGGGCGCGGGTCGCGGCCACGACGGTGCGGGCGCGGGGCAGGTCGTCGGCGCGGACCGCGATGTGCACGAGCGCGGGGGCGGCGGTCGGGTCCTGGGCCAGCAGGACCGGCCGCTCGGGCAGCCCGTCGACGATGCCGGCCAGGGTGCCCAGCGCCGCGTCGGGCCCGGCCGTGGCCTCCTGCAGCACGCCCTCCGGCCAGAACATGTCCTCGGGCGCGCAGGTGATCCCGGCGGCCATGCGCCGGTGCATGTGCGTGAGGTGGGCCTGGGCCTGGGGCAGGTCGCCCTGCAGGACGGCGAGCCGGGTCAGCTGGCCCAGCAGCGGTACCGCGAGCGCGAAGGCGGTCAGGTTCAGCGCGACGGCGACGCCCGCCTCGGCCTCGGCGACGGCGTCGTCGAGCCGGCCGCGGGCGGTGAGCAGGCCGGCGTGGTAGTAGTGCCACAGCGGCGTGGACCAGGCGGTGCCGAGGCGCTCGGACTCGCGGCGGCCCCGGCGGTAGGTCTCCTCGGCCTCGTCGAAGCGGTCCAGCGCCGCCTGGGCGTCGCCGAGCCAGATCCGCGGGTGGCGGTGGGCGGCGTCGCCGCGGACCTTGTCGGCGATGCCGGTGGCGTGCTCGGCGTGGGCGTAGGCGTCGTCGAGGCGGCCCTGGGCCTGCGCGACGAGGCTGCGGCCGGTGAGGCCGAAGACGGAGGCGGCGTACTCCCCGGTGGCCATGCCCGCGTCGGTGGCGGCCGCGCCGTCGTCGTCGGCGCCGGGCAGGTCGTTGGTGTAGAAGCGGGCGTGGGCGCGGATGGCGTGCAGCTTGGCCCGCACCGACTCGGGCGCGCCGGCCACGGCCAGGCCCTGGTCGGCGTACTGCACCGCGGTGCTGTTGCGCCCGGCGTGCTTGAACGCCTCGGCGAGGCCGAACTTGAGCATGGCCTCGGTGCGCGGGTCGAGCCCGGCCCGCAACGCCGTCTCGCCGAGATCCTGGGCCCGCTCCAGCCGCCCCGCCGAGGCGAGCAGCGTGACCGCGTCGGCGACGAGCGCCACCCGGTCGGGGTCGTGCTCGCCGACCGCGTCCAGGGCGTGCTCGATCAGGTCGGCTGCGGTGCTGGGCGCGGCCGGGGCGACCTCGAGGGCCGCCTCGTGCAGGATGGTGACGGCCTCGTGACGGCCGGAGCGGCCGGTCTTGAGCAGGTGCTGGGCGACCTCGACCGGCGGGCGGCCCTCGGCCCGGGCGATGACGGCGGCCTGGCGGTGCAGCATGGTGGCGACGGCGCCGTTGAGGGTGCCGTACACCGCCAGCCGCACCAGGTCGTGGACGAACTCGAGCTCGCCGTTGTCGACCAGCACCCGCGCGGCGGTCGCCTCCCTGACCTGCTTGATCAGGGTCGCCGGGCGCACGTCGAGCAGGTCGGCGACGGCCTCGAGCCCGAACGGGCGGCCGAACACGGCGGCCGCCTGGAGCAGCTCCTGGGCGTCGCTGGACAGCCCGTGCAGCATCTGGTCGACGATCGTGATGAAGCTCGACGGCAGCTCCTCGCCGACGACGGTGCCGATGCCGTCGGCCACGACCAGCTGCCCGGTCAGGTGCAGCGTCCGGACCAGCTGCTCGACCTGCAGCGGGTTGCCGTCGCAGCCGCCGGCCAGGGCGAGCACGGTGTTGTCCACGTCGGCCCCGACGACCTGCGCGCACAGCCGGCGCACCGCCTCGTCGTCGAGGGTGCCGAGCATGAGCTGCTCGTGCCCGTCGCGCACGAGGCGCTCCATGAGCTGCTGCCCGGGGGTACCCGCCGGGGCCGGGCGGTGCGCGAAGATCCAGTGCACGGGGGAGGAGGCCAGGGCCGGGACGAGCTCGGCGACGGCCAGGGCGGACAGCTCGTCCATCCACTGGGCGTCGTCGATGGCGATCACCAGGGGCCGCTGGGCCGCGTAGTCCTCCAGCGCCGCGCCGAGGCGCTCCAGGGTGCGGTACTGCGCGTCGTCGTCCTCGCGCAGCCAGCCCAGCGCCGGCTCCGGCGGCCGGATCTGCTGCAGCGCCGAGGCGAGGGTGATGAGCGGGGCCGCGCGGTCGAGCTCGAACGCGGCCCGGGCCGCGACCGACACCCCGCGCCCCTCGGCGCAGCGGGTGGCCGTGCGCACGAGGTGGGACTTGCCGATGCCGGCCGAGCCGGTGACGATCGTGCACCCGCCGAAGCCCGCGGCGGCGCCGGACACGGCCTTTCGCAGGACGGCGAGCTCGCGATCGCGCCCGAATGTCCCCGCGGCCGGTGTCGTCAGCGAAATCACCCCAAGTTGTCGGACGTCTTTCCGGTGTACGGCTCGGTTACCGTTGGTGGCCTGCGGTGATTCTCGCGGTCCGCGATGATCGACTTGAACAGCCTTTCGGGGGAGCCGGACAAACCCGGACGGCATCCTCCGTCGGCCCGATATCGCGCTGCTCCCGGCCCGGGCGGCGGGGCCACCAGGATTTCGGGCGACCAAACCTCGCAAAATAGGCGCCGCAGAATCGCCGGGCCGTGCTCGGTCAGCACGGATTCGACATGGAACTGTATTGACCGCGTTCGTGCCCACCGCATTGCGTGCACCGCGCCGGTGCCTGTATCCCGCAATATCCCAATACGCTCCGGCGAGCCGTCACGCACCGTTGTCGCATGAATAGTATTCATTCGATGTCCCGGGGCGTCGCACACCGCCACGAAGGTGTTGTAGAACCCGACCCGCCCGAAGCCGGGGACCCGGCGGGGCTCGCCCTGGGCCGGCCGGGCGAGCCGCCGGATCGGCAGGCCGAGCTCGTCCGCGAGGACCTGGTGGCCCAGACAGACGGCCAGCGTCGGCGTCCGTTCGGCCAGCAGCCGCCGGGCGATCTCGTGCAGCCGGTCGATGCGCGGGTCGCTGCGGTCGCGCGGGTCGCCGGGGCCGGGGCCGAGCACGACCGCGTCGTAGCCGTCGCGCAGCCGCGGCCGCACGTCGACGCGGAGCCCGAGCGCCTCGGTGAGCCGGGCCAGCATCGCGGTGAAGTCGTCCTCGTTGTCGATGATCAGCACCCGGCCGGACAGCGGGCGGAGCCGGACCGGACGGCCGAGCCAGAACGGGGACAGGCCGGCGTTGCGACGGCGCAGGGCGCGTTCGAGGGCGGGAAGCTTCGGGGGTACCGACGCCGCTTTTTCGCCTTTGAGGGCGCCCAGGAGCGCCGCCGCCTTCGCCCGGGTCTCCGCCGCCTCCGCCGCCGGGTCGCCGTGGCGCACCAGCGTCGCCCCGACGCCGATGGTCACGGACCCGTCCGGCCCGATCTCCGCGGTGCGGATGAGCAGCGCCGAGTCGAGCGAGCACGGGCCGAGCAGCGCGATCGCCCCGCCGTAGTAGCCGCGGCCGGTGCCCTCGCGCTCGGCGATCACCCGGCAGGCGGCGGCGAGCGGGCTGCCGGTCACCGTCGGGGCGGGCAGGGTCGCGCGCAGCACCTCGGCCGGTCCGAGCCGCGTGGGCCCGTCGATGATGTACTCGGTGTGCGCCAGCCGCGACATCGGCCGCAGCCAGGGCCCGCGCAGCCGGCCGCCGCCGTCGCAGACCCGGGCCATCGTCTTGAGCTCCTCGTCGGCGACCATGAACAGCTCCTCGGTCTCCTTGCGGTCGGCGAGGAACCGGCGCAGCCCGCGGGCGGTCGGGCCGCCGGGCGGGTAGCGGTAGGTGCCGCTGATCGGGTTCATCGCGGCGATCCCGCTGTCCAGGCGCGCCTGCGACTCGGGGGTGGCGCCGAGCAGGGTGCGGCCGCGGCAGTGCAGCAGGAAGGTCCAGTACGCCCCGCGCTCGGCCCGCAGCAGGTTCTGCAGCGCCCCCAGCGCGATGGCGGGCGTGTAGTCCGGGATGCGGGCCCGGTAGGTGCGGCGGATCACGAAGTTGGAGCCGGTGCCGCCCCCGATGTCGTGCGCGACGACGTCCTCGACGATCCGCGCGTACTCCTCGTCGTCGAGGTCGAAGCGGCCCTCGCCCAGCGCCGGCGCGGGCGCGGCGAGGCCGAGGACCTCCTCGACCGGCAGCGACCCGGACCACGTCACGGCGAAGGCCAGCAGCGGCGCCCCGTCGTCGACGCACGCCAGGCCGCGCTCGGCGATGGTGCGGTACGGCAGCGCCGCCACCACCTCGCCGGCCGGCTCCGCCGGGATCGAGTCGAGGGGCGTGCCGACGCGCAGCTCGACCCGATCGTCGCGGCACACCAGGGCGTAGGCCTCGGCGCCGGCGATACGCTGCAACCACGGATGCGTCATGCCGCCACCGTCGCAGCGCGCCCGCGCGGCCGGCCACTACCCATTGAGGTAGTGGGGCGTGCACCGGCCCGCGCCTAGCTTCTGAAGGCGTGGCTCACAACTTTCCCCGCCGGGTCCGGCTGGACCGGTTGTACCGGAACGGATCCGGCGGTCTTCTCGTGGTACCGCTGGATCATCCCATCAGCGGCGCCCCCATTATCCACAGTGGACGGCCGGGGGGCCTGGACCGGCTCGTCGGCGACCTCACCGACGGCGGGGCCGACGCCGTGGTCCTGCACAAGGGCGCGCTGCGGCACGTGGCGGCCCGCCGCTTCCGCTCACTCTCCCTCATCGTCCACCTCAGCGCCGGCACCGGCCTGTCCGCCGACCCCGACGCCAAGGTGCTCGTCTGCTCCGTCGAGGAGGCGCTGCGCCTGGGCGCCGACGCGGTAAGCGTGCACGTCAACGCCGGCTCCGGTACCGAGCCGCGGCAGCTGGCCGACCTGGCCGCGGTCGCCGGCGACTGCGAGCGCTGGGGCGTGCCGCTGCTGGCCATGGTCTACGCCCGCGGCCCCGGCATCGCCGACGGCCGCGCCCCGCACCTGGTCGCACACGCCGCCGCCATCGCCGCCGAGCTCGGCGCCGACCTGGTCAAGACCGCGATGCCGCGGGCCGTGGCCGACCTCGCCGCGCTCACCGCGGCCAGCCCGATCCCGGTGCTCGCGGCCGGCGGCGACGCCCACGACAGCGCCGCGGCCCTCAACCACCTCGCCGACGCGATGCGTGCGGGGGCGGGCGGGGTCGCCGCGGGCCGGCTCGTCTTCAACGCCCCCGAGCCGGCCGCGATGCTGCGCCGGCTCTCTGCCCTGGTCCACGACCGAACCTTCGCGAGGAGTACCCCATGAAGCAGTGCTGGCTCGACATCCGCGCCGCCGACGAGCTGAAGCCGGCCCTGTCCCAGGAGGCGATCCACCGGGGCTTCGACGCCATCGTCGCCGACGACCCGGCCGACCTGGCCGGCCTCCCGCCGACCGTTACCCGGGTGCTGCTGCCCGGCAAGGAGCTCCCGGACGCCTTCGGGGACGCCGACCTCGTCATCGTCGACCCGGCCCAGCACGGCGAGCCCGGCCGGCTCACCGCCCGCCACCCCGGGATGCGCTTCGGCGCCTACGTCGAGGTCACCGACGCCGACTCGCTCGCGCTGGCTTGCGCGAGCGTGACCCGCGACCCGGTCACCGTGCTGCGCTTCGCCGACCCGACGAACATCCCGCTCGAGATCGTGCTGGCCGCGGCGGCCGACGCGCACGGGCTCATCGTCACCACCGTCGAGCGGGCCGCGGACGCGCCCGTGTTCCTCGGCGTGCTCGAGCACGGCCCCGACGGGGTGATGCTGGCCCCGAACGCGCCCGGCGAGGCGGGCCGGCTCAAGGACGCGGTCGAGCGCCGCTCCCCGGACCTGGAGCTCACCGAGCTGACCGTCACCGCGGTCACCCACGCCGGGATGGGGGAGCGGGCCTGCGTCGACACGTGCACCTACCTGGCCCGCGACGAGGGGATCCTGGTCGGCTCGCGGGCCAAGGCGCTGGTGCTGTGCGTGAGCGAGACCCACCCGCTGCCGTACATGCCGACGCGGCCGTTCCGCGTCAACGCCGGCGCGATCATGTCGTACACGCTGGCGGACGCCGAGCACACGCGGTACCTCAGCGAACTGCGCGCGGGCAGCACCGTCCTGGCCGTCGGGGTCGACGGGCGCACCCGCCCGGCGGTCGTCGGCCGGGTGAAGATCGAGACGCGGCCGCTGCTGTCGATCGACGCCGTCGCCGAGGGCGGCGAGGCGGTGAACGTCATCGTCCAGGACGACTGGCACGTGCGGATCCTCGGGCCGGGCGGCGCGGTGCTGAACTCGACCGCGCTGCGGCCCGGTGACCGGATCCTGGGGTACCTGCCGCGCCGCGAGCGGCACGTCGGGTACCCCATCGACGAGCTCTGCTACGAGCAGTGATCGCGATGTTCGACTTCCACGCGCGCCTGACCCCCGGCCCCGGCGCCGCCGAGGCCCTGCTGGGCGCGCTCGACGAGGCCGGGGTCGCGCGGGCGGCGGTCTGCGCCGGCGGGGTGGTCGGCCTCGACCGGCTGTCGGTGCAGATCGTCGACGGCGGGCGGAGCAAGGCGCTGGCCGACAACGAGGGGGTCCGCCGGGCGTGCGAGGCGTCCGGCGGGCGGCTGGTCCCGTTCTTCTTCGCCGACCCGTACCGCGACGCCGCCGACTACGAGGCGGCGGCGCCGCGGTTCCGGGGCCTGGAGATCTCCCCGGCCGTGCACGGCTTCCGGCTCGACGACCCGCGGGTCGAGGCGCTCGTGCGCGTCGCCGCGCGGCACCGCCACCCGGTGTACGTCGTCTGCCTCGGCCGCGCCGGCACCCGCACCGAGGACCTCGTCGTCCTCGCCGCCCGCCACCCCGACGTCACGTTCGTGTCCGGCCACTGTGGACACACCGGCCTCGACGCCGCGGGCCTGAACCTCGTCGCGCCGCTGCCCAACATCGCCGTCGAGCTCTCCGGCTGCTTTACCGCCGTCGCCCGCCTCGCGGTACGCCGGCTGGGCGCGCACCGGGTGCTCTTCGGCACCGAGCACCCGCTGCAGCACCCGAGCGTCGAGGTCGCCAAGCTGCGCGCCCTCGGCCTGCCCCCGGACGAGCTCGCGCTGGTCTCGTCCGGCAACGCCGACCGCCTGCTGGGGTGCTCATGAGACTGCCTCAGATCGGCGACTGGTCCGACTTCGCCGGCCTCGCCCGGCTGCAACAGGAGCGGCTCCCCGCGGTGTACGCCGCCGCCGAGCGCTCGCCCTTCTACCGCAAGCGCGGCATCGCGCCCCTGCCCGACCAGCCGCTCACGACCAAACAGGACCTCCGCGACGCGTACCCGTTCGGCCTGCTCGCCTGCGACCGCGCGGACCTGGCCACCTATCACGAGTCGAGCGGCAGCAGCGGCGAGCCGACCGCCTCGTACTACACCGAGACCGACTGGCTCGACCTGGCCGAGCGCTTCGCCCGCAAATGGACCGGCCTCACGGCGGCCGACACGATGCTGGTCCGCACCCCGTACGCGCTGATGATCACCGGGCACCTCGCCCACGCGGCCGCCCGGCTGCGCGGCGCGACGGTGGTCCCGGCCGACAACCGCTCCCTGGCGACGCCGTACTCGCGCGTGGTACGCCTGCTGCACGACCTCGGCGTAACGATCACCTGGTCGCTGCCGACCGACACGCTGCTGTGGGCCGCGGCCGCGCGCATCGGCGGCTACCGTGACTTCCCGGACCTGCGCGCGCTCTTCGTCGGCGGCGAGCCGGTCGGCCCCGCGCGCAAGGCCCGCATCGCGCGCATCTGGGGGGCGCCGGTCGTGGAGGAGTACGGCGCCACCGAGACCGGCAGCCTGGCCGGCGAGTGCGAGCACGGCACCATGCACCTGTGGGCCGACCGGGCCGTCTTCGAGGTACAGGATCCGGACACGGGTGCGTTGCGGCCCGACGGGCGCGGCCGGCTGGTGGTGACGCCGCTGTTCCGGTCGGCGATGCCGCTGCTGCGCTACGCCATCGAGGACGAGGTCGAGGTGTCGTACCGCTCCTGCCCGTGCGGCTGGCACCTGCCCGCCGTGCGCATGCTGGGCCGCTTCGCCCGGGGTGGCCTGACCCAGCTGGGGCTGGAGGAGCTGGTCTTCGCCCTGCCGGACGACTTCGGCGTCTGGTTCTGGCGGGCCCGGGTCGACGGCGGGCGCGTGCGCGTCGAGATCGAGGTCGCCGACCGCTGGCGCACGGCCGCGACGGCAACGCTGACGGCGGCGCTGCGTACGGCGTACCCGCACGTGGAGCCGCTGGTGGTACCGGTGCCGCCGGGCGGCCTGGTCCCGCACCGGCTCCTGACCGCGCAGGCGGAGGTGATGAAACCGCGCGGCCTGTTCGGCGAGGGCGAGGACTGGGATCGAGCCTTGCAGTATTTCTAGCTCGCTGCGCTCGCGGTGGGGGAGCTTCGGCTGAATTCCTGGCTCGCTGCGCTCGCGGTGGGGGAGCTTCGCTCCACCCACACCCCCTCAAAATCTGCGCCGGCTCGATCGGGCGACGGAATGGCGCGCGCCATCCACGTTCTGCACCCGTCGCCCGCTTTCTCTTGCGCAACAGGGTCTATAGGAGCGTCGCATGTCCGATCCTCTCATCGTCGGCGCCGGGATCGGCGGTCTCACTGCGGCCGTCGCCCTCGCCGCGCACGGCCGTTCCTGCACCGTCGTCGAGCGCTCGCCGGCGCTGTCCGCGTCGGGCTACGGCATCCAGCTCCCGCCGAACGCGACCCGGGTCCTCGCCGGACTCGGGCTCGGACCGGCGCTGGAGGCGGTCTCGCTGCGCCTCGAGGCGCGCGAGATCCGGCGCTGGGCGGACGGCTCACTGCTCGGCTCGGCCGCGCTCGACCGGTGGGACGCCCCATATCTGTCGTTGCGCCGCGCGGCCCTGCTGCGCGTTTTGCATTCGCGCATTGCGGGTGTCCAGTTCGGCCGTTCGTTCGCGTCCGCGGATGAGCGTTTGGTCGTCGGCGCGGACGGTCTGCACTCGACGGTCCGTGGCCGGCTGACGTCGGACGGGCTGGTCGGCGTCGGGTACACCGCCTATCGGGCCGTCCTGCCGGTGCGCGATGCGCGTCCGGTCGTGACCGTCTGGCTCGGCCCGGGTGCACATGTGGTCGCCTATCCGGTGCCGGACGGCCTCAACGTCGTCGCCGTCACTGATGGATTGCATTCGTTTGACGGCTGGCACGAACCGGTTCGCGCACTCGCGCGCGCTTGCGTGCGCGGATTCGCGTTGTACACCCGCGCACCGCTGCCGGCCTGGCATCGCGATGGGGTCGTGGTCATCGGCGACGCGGCTCACCCCATGCCGCCGTTTCTCGCCCAGGGCGCGGCCCAGGCGATCGAGGACGCCGCCGCGTTGCCCGACTACCTGGATGATCTCGCCGGGTTCGAGGCCGCGCGGCGCCCGCGCGTCGAGCGTGTCGTCGCGGTGAGCGTGGCGGGCGGGCCCGAGTACCACCTCTCCGACGGCGCGGAGCAGCGCCGGCGGGACAAGCGGATCGCGGCCGCCGAGCCGCCCGGACAGGATTGGTTGTACACATGATTCCCGACGCCATCGCCTACACGCTGCCCTCGCCCACGCGTCCGGGGCCGGCGCCCTGGAAGGTGGACCCGGCTCGCTGCGTGCTGCTCGTGCACGACATGCAGCGGTACTTCGCCGAACGCTTCGACCCCTCCGTGTCGCCCGGGCGGGAGCTGTTCGCGAACGTGGGTCGGCTGCGCGCGGCGTGCACAAAGCTGCAGATTCCCGTGCGGTACACCGCGCAGCCCGGACGCATGACCCGGGCCGAACGGGGGCTGCTGCACGACGTGTGGGGCGATGGCATGCACGACGACGAGGGCGGTCTCGTGTTCGAGCCGGCGGCGGCCGCGGAGGTCGTGACGAAGTGGCGGTACAGCGCGTTTCATCGCACGCCGCTGCTCGGGATACTGCGTGAGCTCGGCCGGGACCAGCTCGTGGTGTGCGGGGTCTACGCGCACCTGGGCTGTCTGCTCACGGCCTGCGACGCGTACGCGCACGACATCGAGCCCTTCCTGGTCGCCGACGCGATCGCGGACTTCACGGCCGCGGATCACGCGCTCGCGCTGGACTTCGCCTCGCGTAGCTGTGCCGTGACCCCTACGACGGAGCAGGTGCTCGGCTCGCTCGGAGCCTGAGCGATGTGACGATTTGCAGGACCGGCTCGTGCAGCACCGACGATCGCGCCGAGCCCAAACGACGGCGGGCCGGCGGCCGCGCTGGAAAAGCACGGCGGGCCGGCCGCCGGTAGAGCCTTGAAAGGCGCGCCTCAGCGACGTGCCTTCGCCAGCGACGCCAGCTCGATGCGCGACGCGATGCCCAGCTTGTGGAAGATCCGGCGCAGGTGGTAGTTCACCGTGTGCCGGGAGCGGCCGATCCGCGTCGCGATCTGCTGGTTCGTCAGGGCGCGACCGACCAGCACGGCGATCTGCCGCTCCTGCTCCGTCAGCGCCTCCCAGCCGGTCGTCGGCAGGGGCGGCGGGGTCGTCAGCAGGGTTGCGAGCTCCGCGCGCAGGGCGGCCGCGGCCGGGCGGCACAGCGACTCGGCCACCGCGGCGTGCACCAGGGCGTGGCTGAACATCAGGCGGTCGTCGACGCTGACCAGCAGGCCCGAGTCCAGGGCCTCGTCCAGGCCGGCCAGGAGGTGGGCGGTACCGCAGCGCATGAGGCGGGCCAGGTCCAGCACGCCGAAGCCCGGGCCGATCGCCGAGGCCACCTGGAGCATGCGCCGGGTCGGAGCGGACAACGCGGCCAGCCGGGCCGCCACCGTAGGTTGAGCCGGGGCGACCGGCCCGGCCGTGAGAGTGGGCTGCGTCGGGACAGGCAAAGTGACCGGCCGGGCCGCGGCCGTGTTCTGCGCGTGGATGCCGGCCGTGGTGGGGCGGGCCGGCGGGCGTGACGGGTGCATGCTGACCATGGTGGGGTGGCCCCGCGGGCGAGACCGGATACAACTATGGGGTTTCCGGTCCCAGTTCGGCGAGGGCGCGCATCCCGGCCGGATCGAGGATGGTCAGGCGGCGGTACCCGGTGCTGAGCAGCCCCCGCCCGCGCAGTTCCCGGATCGCGTTCTGCACCGTCGCCTGGGCGATCGCGATCATCGTGGCCAGCTCGGGCTGGCTCAGGGGGACGCCGATCTCGATCGCGCCGTTCGGGGCCGGGCGCCCGCACAGCTCGCCGATCTCGACGAGCAGGCGGGCGAGGCGTACGTGGGCCGGGTACACCGCGAAGTCCGTCCTTCGCCGGTTCGCCCACGAGAGCTGGCCGGCGATCGCGGCCATGACGCGGGCGGCGGCCGGTGGGTGGCGGCGCAGGAAGTCCTCGAAGGCGGCGCGGCTGACCACGCCCGCGGTCACGCGGCCGCACGTGGTCACTGTCGCGTTGCGCGGCTGGCCGGTCAGGGCGCCGACCTCGCCGACCAGCTCGCCCGGCACGCGGATGCCCAGCAGCGTCTCGAAACCGTCGACCGACGTCGTCACCTTCACGAAACCGCTGATCAGCAGCTCCACGTGCCCCTCGCGGTCGCCCTCGCGCAGCACCACCCGGCCCGGCGCGAACTGCCGCTGCGTGGACAGGCCCACGAGCTCCTTCGCGGTCGCCTCGGGCAGGCCGCCGAGAAAGGTGTTGGGGGACCAGGCCGCCGACGTCATGCGGTCATGATGACCGCTCCAGGCGGGCGTAGACGAGGATGTTCCCCCGGTATTCGTGCCGGACGTGGTCGAAGGTGCCCCCGCACGTGACGATCCGCAGCGCCGGATACCCGACCGGCCCGTAGACGGCATCGGTCGGAAAATCCGTCTTCGGTACCTCCACCACCCGCTCCACCACGAAGACCGCCACGCTGCCGTCGGCCCGGCGCACGCTCGCGGTGTCGCCCGGGCGCAGGTCGCGCAGCCGGTAGAACACGGCCGGCCCTTCGTGCGCGGTGTCCACGTGCCCGAGCAGGACGGCCGGCCCGACCTCGCCGGGGGTGCGCAGGTTCCGGTACCAGCCGGCGGGCGCACCGGACTTGAGCGGCGGTACCTCGACCGTGCCGTCCGGGTTGAGCCCGAGCGACATGAGCGAGGTGTCGATCCCGATGGCGGGGATCGCGAGCCGGACGGGCACGGACGCCGCCATCCCGCGCGTCTCCACCACCGGCGCGGGCGCGGCCGAGCTGGCGATGGGGATCAGCTCCGAGACCGCCGGCGCGGGCGCGGCGGCCGGGCGCTCCGGCGGCGGGGGAGCGGGCGAGGCCCCGATGACGAGCAGGGTGAGTCCCCCGACCGCGAACAGCCCGGTCAGCCCGTCGATCGCGAGGCGGCGGGGCAGCACGATCAGCGCCGCCCGGTGGCGGGGCGCATGCGGAAGACCACCAGCGCGGCCGCGGCCAGCAGCAGCACGATGCCCGCGCCGGCCAGGAGGGGGTTGCGCATCCCGAGGCCGTCGCCGCCGCCGGTGTGCGGGGCGCCGCTCGGGGTCGGGCCCGTCGTGGTGCCGTTGGCGCCGATGCCCGACGAGCCGTCGTTGCCGGTCGGGGTGGCCGCGGCCGCCGCCGAGCGTGAGGCGGCGGCGGAGCGGGACGCGGTGGCCGCGCGCTCCTGTTCCGCCACGGCCGCGGCCGAGCGGGCGGCGGCCGCGGACCGGCTCACGGAGACGCTCGCCGATACCCGAGCGGACACGCCGGCCGAGACGCCGGCCGACACGCCGGCCGAGACGGAGGCCCCGGGCGCGGCGTTGTCGCCCGTGCCGGAGCCCGTGAACTGGCAGTACGCGAGCAGGGCGAGCAGCATGACGATGAGCGCCGCACCGCCCGCCGCGACCGCGGTGCGGTTGTCGCGCAGGTTGGCGCGTCGTTGTCCCGGTTCGGTCATCGCTTGCGTCCCCTTCCCGGGAGAGACCGCGAAAGCCCTGGTCGGTCTGAGTGTTCTACCCAGGCGCCACAAGTCTGTAACGATCAATACCCCGGACGGGTGGCGCGAGCTGCGGTGGGCTTTTGCAAGCCATCAGTGCAAGTATTTCTAGGTTTGATTGGCATCTTGCGCGCAGATGTCGGGCGGGTTACCGTGCAACCCCCGATCGACGCTCTTCGACACCCCTCTCTGGAGCCGTCATGGCCGCACGCCGCCTGGCCGCCGCCCTCCTGCCAGCCCTCCTCGCGCTCGGCACCGCCGCCGTGCTCGCCCCGTCCGCCGCCGCGGACGTCACCACCGTCTCCGTCGACACCCTGCGCACCGGCTGGGACCAGAACGAGCCCGCCCTCGGCCCGTCCGCGGTCTCCGCCGCCGACTTCGGGCAGCTCTTCGCGGCCGACCTCAACGGGCAGATCTACGCCCAGCCGATCGTCGCCGCGGGCACCCTGATCGCCGCGACCGAGAACAACTGGGTCTACGGGCTCAACCCGCAGACCGGCGCCGTCGTCTGGTCGCGCAGCGTCGGCCCCGCCTGGCCCGCGTCCGCGATCGGCTGCGGCGACCTGGTCCCGAACATCGGCGTCACGAGCACCCCGGTCTACGACCCGGCGACCCGCTCGGTCTTCTTCACCGCCAAGGTCAACGACGGCCCGGACGCCAACCACCCGCACTTCTACATGCACTCGATCGACCCGGCGACCGGCGCCGAGCGCTCCGGCTGGCCGGTGACGATCCAGGGCTCGCCGACCAACGACCCGGCCAACACCTTCAACCCGAAGACCGCGGCCCAGCGCCCGGGCCTGCTGCTGCTCGACGGCGTCGTCTACGCGGGCTTCGCGAGCCACTGCGACTACGGCCCGTACGTCGGGTACGTCGCCGGCGTCAAGACCACCACGCCGGCCATGTCGACGCTGTGGTCCACCGAGGCCGGCCGCTCGACCGGCATGGGCGGCATCTGGCAGTCCGGCGGCGGCCTGGTCTCCGACGGGGCCGGCCGGATCATCGTGGCCACGGGCAACGGCGTGTCGCCGGCGCCCGGCCCGGGTACCAACCCACCCGGCACGCTCGCCGAATCGGTGATCCGCCTGCAGGTCGGCACCGCCGGCTCGCTGGCCGCCAAGGACTTCTTCAGCCCGGCCAACAACGGCAAGCTCGACCAGGACGACACCGACTTCGGCTCCGGCGGGCCGGCCGCCCTGCCCGCGTCGTTCGGCACCGCGGCCCACCCGCACCTGCTGGTGCAGACAGGCAAGGACGGCCGGGTGTACCTGCTCGACCGCGACAACCTCGGCGGCACCGCCCAGGGCCCCGGCGGCACCGACGCCTCGCTGGTCCCGCCGGCCGGGCCCTACAGCGGGGTCTGGGGCCACCCGGCGGTCTGGGGCGGCGACGGCGGCTACGTGTACCAGGTCGAGAACCAGGGCTTCCTGCGCGCCTTCAAGTACGGCGTGAACGGCGCCGGCCTGCCCACCCTGACCTCGGCCGCGACCAGTCCGTCGACGTTCGGGTACACCTCCGGCTCCCCGGTCGTCACCTCAAGTGGCACCACCTCGGGCTCGGCGGTCGTCTGGGCCGTGTACAGCGACGGCTCCACCGGCTCGGGTGGCCAGCTGCGCGCCTACGACGCCCTGCCCACCGGCGGCCAGCTGCACCTGCGGTACTCCGCCCCGATCGGCACGGCCACGAAGTTCGCCGTGCCCGCGACCGACAACGGCCGCGTCTACGTCGGCAACCGCGACGGCCGCCTGTTCGGCTTCGGCCGGCCGACCACCGCCGCCCTGAGCGCCCCGCCGACCGACTTCGGCAGCGTCGCGGTCGGCAGCACCGCGAACGCGACGGTCACCGTCACCGCGACCCGGGCCGTGCGCATCACCGCGATCGCCGCCGCCGCGCCGTTCGGCGTCACCGCGCCCGCCCTGCCGGTCAGCCTCGCCACCGGGCAGACCCTCGCCGTGCCGGTGCGCTTCACGCCGGCCGCGGCCGGGGGCGCCGCGGGCAGCCTCACGTTCACCACCGACGCCGGCACGGTCGCGCTGGACCTGCACGGCACCGCCACGTCGCCCGGCCTCGGCGCCACCCCGGCGACGCTGTCGTTCGGCACGGTGCCGACCGGCGCCGCGAAGACCCTCGGCGTCAGCATCACCAACACCGGTACGAGCGCGGTCACCGTCACCGGCTCGACCGCGCCCGCGGCCCCGTTCAGCGCCACCGGCTTCCCGGCCAACGGCGCCACGATCGCGGCCGGCGCCTCCGTGTCGGTCTCGGTGAAGTACGCCCCCACCGCGGCCGGCAACCACACCGCCTCGCTGACCGTCACCAGCTCGGCCGGCCCGGTCACGGTCCCGCTCAGCGGCACGGCGGTCGCCGGGGCCGCCCACCTGAGCATCACGCCGAACCCGGTCGCGTTCGGATCGGTCACCATCGGTACCACCGCGACCCAGACCTTCGACATCGCCAACACCGGCAACATCACGCTGACGCTGACCAAGGCGGCCCCGCCGGTCGGCGCGTTCAACACCACGACGCCCGTCTCCGAGGGCCAGCAGCTCTCACCCGGCGACGTCATCCACCAGACCGTCACGTTCACGCCGACCGTCCAGGGCGCCCAGTCCGCGGTGTACTCCATCACCGGCGACGACGGCCAGGGTGCGGTACCCGTCCAGCTCACCGGCACCGGCGTGCCCCCGTCCAGCACCACGAACCTGGCCGCCGGGCGCCCCGCGACCGCGCAGTCGACGCAGGGCGGCTACCCGGCCGGCAACGTCACCGACGCCGACGCGAACAGCTACTGGGAGAGCGCCAACAACGCCTTCCCGCAGTGGCTGCAGGTCGACCTCGGCGCGACGGCGTCGGTCGGCAAGGTGACGCTGCGCCTGCCCCCGCCGGCCGCCTGGGCCGCCCGCCGGCAGACGGTGACGGTACTGTCCAGCGTGGACGGTGCCCAGTGGAGCACGGCCGCGGCCGCCACGGACTACCTGTTCGACCCGGCAACGGGCAACACCGCGAGCGCCACGTTCCCGGCGGTCACCGCCCGCTACGTCCGGCTGAGCTTCACCGCCAACACCGGCTGGCCGGCCGGGCAGCTGTCGTCCTTCGAGGTGTACGGCACCGGCGGCGGCTCGGCCACCCTGGCCCTCAGCCCCACGGCGCTGCAGTTCGAGGACACCGCCGTCAACACCAACAGCGACTGGCAGACCGTGACCGTCACCAACACCGGCACGGCCCCGGCGACCGTCCAGTCGGTCACCGCGTCGGGCGACTTCACCGTCACCACGACGTGCGGGTCCACGATCGCGCCGGGCGCCAACTGCACGGCCACGGTGACGTTCCACCCGGCCGCGGCCGGGAGCCGGACGGGGACGCTCAGCGTTCGCAGTACCGCGGCCAACGCCGAGGCCACCGCGGCCCTCAGCGGCACCGGGCTGGGCGCGACGGCGACGAACCTGGCCCTGCACCGGCCCGTCACCCAGTCGTCGAACACGCAGAACTACGCCGCCGGCAACGCCGTCGACGGCAGCGCGGACACCTACTGGGAGAGCACGAACAACGCGTTCCCGCAGTGGCTGCAGGTCGACCTCGGCGCGACCACCGCCGTGAGCCGCGTCGTGCTGCGGCTCCCGCCGGCCACGGCGTGGGCGGCGCGCACGGAGACGGTGACCGTCACCGACTTCACCACCGGCGCGGTGCTCGTCGCGAGCCGCGCGTGCGCGTTCGACCCGGCGACGGGCAACGCGGTCACCCTGACGTTCCCGGCGGCGGGGGTCCGCTACCTGCGCGTCACGGTCACGGGCAACACCGGCTGGCCGGCCGGGCAGCTCTCGGAGCTGGAGGTGTACGCCTCCTAGAGTGACGCCGCCTCATCCCGGCCGGACGCACGGTTTGTCCTGTGCGTCTAGCCGGGATCGCGTTGCTGACGGTGTTGCTGGCCGGTTGCTCGTCCCCGGCCTCGGCCGCGGGCCGCTCGCTGCCCCGCACCGACCCGACGGACTTCCACCACGCCTCGGCCGACCCGGCCGGCGGCGCCGACGGCCTCGTGAGCGTCTCGACGATCGCCCGGCATCTGGACGTACCGTGGGGACTGGCCTTTCTGCCGGACGGCAACGCGCTGGTCACCGAGCGCCGGACCGGGCGCATCGTGCGGGTGACGCCGACCGGCACCGTGTCGCCTGTCGCGCGGGTGCGCGAGTCGACGTCGGACAACGAGGGCGGCCTGCTGGGCCTGGCGGTCTCGCCGGCGTACCGCACCGACAAGACGGTGTTCATCTACTACACGACGGCGAACGACAACCGCATTGCCCGCCTGTACCTCGACGGCCACGCCCGCCCGCGGCCGATCGTCACGGGCATCCCGAAAAGCGGCATCCACGACGGCGGCCGGCTGGCCTTCGGCCCGGACGGCTACCTGTACGCGACCACGGGCGAGGCCTCGCACACGGAGGCGGCGCAGAGCCTGGCCAGCCTGGGCGGCAAGATCCTGCGCATGACGCCGGACGGCAAGCCGCCGCCGGGCAACCCGTTCCCGCACTCCCTGATCTGGTCGTACGGCCACCGCAACCCGGAGGGCCTGGCCTGGGACGCGGCCGGCACGATGTACTCGGCGGAGATCGGCGAGGCGGTCTGGGACGAGCTGAACATCATCAGCCCGGGCGCCGACTACGGATGGCCGGCGGTCGAGGGGATCGGGAACAAGCACGGCTTCGTGGACCCGGTGGTGGCCTGGCACCCGGAGGTGGGCGTGAGCGCGGGGGTGGCCGTGACGGGCACGACGGCGATCGTGACGTGCCTGCGGGGCCAGCGCATTTATCTGGTACCGCTGGGGAAGACCCCGGCGCCGGTCGCGGCCCCGTCGTCGGCCACCGCGTCCGTGCAGTGGCGCACCGGCTCGGGCGTGGCCGGCAAGCCGGTCGAGGCCCTGACCGGGCGCTACGGCCGCCTGCGGACGGCGGTGACGGCCCCGGACGGCAGCGTGTGGGTGACCACGTCGAACCGCGACGGCCGCAACCCGGACGGCCCGATCCCCGACGACGACCGGGTCCTGCGCCTCACCCTCGACTGAGTCGGGGAGCCGTCAGCAGCCCGGACGACCGTCGGCGGACGTCGACGTAGCGCTCGTGCACCTCCGGGGTGCCGGCGGCGGCCACCTCCTCGGCGGCGACGGGCCACTGCGGCGGCTCGGCCGCGCCGGACAGCGCCCAGGCCGCCTGACGCGCCGCGCCCCGCGCGACGTACTCGCCGGGGCTCGGCACGCTCACCGGCGCGCCGAACAGCGCCGGCGCGACCGCCCGTACCGCGCGGGACCTGGCCGCGCCGCCGATCAGCAGCACCCGCTCGACCGGGGTGCCCTGGGCGCGGAGCGCGTCGAGGGCGTCGGCGAGGCCGCCGAGCATGCCCTCCACCGCGGCCCGCGCCAGGTTCGCCGCCGACGCGTTCGCCCGCGTCAGCCCGGCGAGCAGGCCGCGCGCGGCGGGCAGGTTCGGGGTACGTTCGCCGTCCAGGTACGGCAGGAGCGTCAACCCTCCCGCGCCCGGCGGCGCCGAGAGCGCCAGCTCGTCGAACTCGGCCGGCGACCGGCCCAGCAGGCCGGCGACCGTGCCCAGCACCCGGGCCGCGTTGAGCGTGCACACCAGCGGCAGGAAGCGGCCGGTCGCGTCGGCGTAGCCGGCCACCAGCCCGCTCGCGTCCGTGGCCGGAACCTCGCTCACCGCGAACGCGCACCCTGAGGTGCCCAGCGACACCACCACGTCGCCGGGCCGCAGGCCGACGCCGAGCGCCGCGGCCATGGTGTCGCCGGTTCCGGCGGCGAGCACGGCGCCGGACGCGGTCTCGCCGACCGTCTCGGCGGGCCCGGCCACCCGCGGCACCGCCAGATCCCGGCCGAAGGCGAGCCTCACCAGATCCCGGCGGTACTCCCCGGTCGCCGGCGACCAGTACCCGGTGCCGGAGGCCTCGCCGCGGTCGGTCGTCGGCTCGCCCCCGTCCGCGCGCAGCCGGTGCGTGAGCCAGTCGTGCGGGAGCAGCACCGTGGTCGTCCGGGCCGCGAGGTCCGGCTCGGCGCGCGCGAACCAGCGCAACTTGGTGACCGTGAAGCTGGCCACCGGCACCAGCCCCACCGCGCCGGCCCACGCCGACGGGCCGCCGAACTCGTCGGTGAGGTCGGCCGCGGCGCGCGCCGAGCGGGTGTCGTTCCACAACACGGCGGGACGCACCACCTCGCCGGCCGCGTCGAGGCAGATCATGCCCTGCTGCTGCCCGCCGACGCCGATCGCGGCGACACCGTCCAGCAGCCCGGCGCTGGCCTGCTCGTACGCGGCCCACCACAGGCGCGGATCGACCTCGGTGCCGTCGGGGTGGGGCGCGTGACCCTCGCGGAGCACCTCGCCGGTCTCCACGTCGCACACCACGACCTTTGTCGACTGGGTGGACGTGTCGACCCCGGCAACCAGTGTCATGGGCCGACTTTACGCACCCCAACCGGTTAGTTCAATGCCCTTCCAAACCGGTTGCGGCGAGCTGCCGGACCTGCCGTTCGTGCACGCCGGCCACCCACTCCCAGCCGTCCCGGGCCGACGGGCCGACCCGCGGGTCGCTCACCGCACCGCCGTCGCGCACGGCGTGCAGGTACGCCCGATCCTGGTCGATCCGTACGCGGATCTGACCGGCCCCGCCGGCGGACCCGTGGCCGGGGACGACGACGTCGGCGTCGCCCGCCGCGTCCTCGAGCAGCCGCAGCGCGGCGAGGTAGTCCCCGATCGGGTCGGCGGCGCCGCTCAGGTCGAGCATCGGCATCAGGACGTCCGAGAGCATGTCACCGGCGACGAGGACCCCGCGGTCCTCGATCAGCAGCGCCGCATGGCCCGAGGCGTGCGCCTGGTGTTCGACGATCCGGACCCGCGGGCCGTCCCAGGGAACGTGCGTCGCCCCGGCGGGCAGGCCGGTGATGACGCCGAGCAGGTCCAGCGGCACCCGGTCGGCGATGTCCGGCGGGATCATCGTGCGGACGCGGGCCTTCGCGCCCGCGTCCGCCAGCCGGGCCCGGGCCGTGTCCGCGCAGCCGGCCGTGCCGTAGCGGGGCGCCGCGCCGAGGCTGTCGTGCCAGAGGAGGTGATCCCAGTGCGGGTGCGTCGAGAAGCCGGCCACGACGGCCTGCCCCGAGCCGGCCAGGTCGCTCGCGAGGCAGGCCATCTCGTGGTCCTGCACCCCGGCGTCGATGAGCAGCGCGCCGGCCGGGCCCCGCACGACGACGGCGTTGCTCTGGCAGAACTCGCTCTCGTGGATCAGTACGCCCTCCGCGACCGGCCTCAGCACCGGGGCCCCCCTCCGCTGGTGATCTGCAACCGATCATCGACGGTACTACGGGCGCAGGCCGCGCCGGTGGGAGAGTCTGGAAGCGTGAGCGGACACGACCACGACCACGGGCACGGGGTGGGCCAGGACGCCGACCGGCGCTGGCTCGGCCTCGCCCTGGGGCTGATCGCGGCGTTCATGGCCGGCGAGGTCGTCGTCGGCCTGCTCGCGCACTCCCTCGCCCTGCTCTCGGACGCGGCCCACATGCTCACCGACGCCGGGGCCATCGCGCTCGCCCTCGTGGCCATGCGGCTGGCGGCCCGGCCGCCGAAAGGGGGGTACACCTTCGGGCTGAAGCGCGCGGAGATCCTCTCGGCGCAGGCGAACGGGCTCACCATGCTCATCCTCGCGGCCGTCCTCGCGATCGAGGCGGTGCGGCGGCTGGCCGACCCGCCGGACGTCGTCGGGCTGCCGGTGCTCGTGACCGCGGTCGCCGGCGTCGCCGTGAACCTGGTCGCGGCCTGGGCGCTGAGCCGCGCCAACCGGACCAGCCTCAACGTCCAGGGCGCGTTCCAGCACATCGTCAACGACCTGTTCGCGTTCGTCGCCACGGCGCTGGCCGGGCTCATCATGGTCACCACCGGTTTCACCCGCGCCGACCCGATCGCCACGCTGCTCGTCGTCGCGCTCATGGTCCGCGCCGGGATCGGCCTGGTCCGCGCGTCCGGGCGGATCTTCCTGGAGGCGGCGCCGAGCGGCATCGACCCGCCCGCGCTCGGGGCCCGGCTGGCGGCGGTACCGCACGTCGTCGAGGTGCACGACCTGCACGTCTGGCAGATCACCTCGGGGGAGCCGGCGCTGTCCGCGCACGTGCTCGTGGCCCCGGGCCGCGACTGCCACGCGGCGCGGGCCGCGATCGAGGAGCTGCTGCGCCACGAGTACCGGCTCACGCACAGCACCCTGCAGGTCGATCACGCGCACGCCGGCCCGGCCGACGTGCACTGCGAGGACGCCCACGGCGTCGCGTATCGATCGGCGTAGCGGGGGATCGCTACCGTGAGGCGCATGCCCGACCCGATGCGCCCCTCGCTGATGACGAAGATGCGTGCCTCGCTGGCCAAGGAACGCGACGCGATGGTGCTGGAGGCGCTGCGGGGCGCGGGCAAGGCCGCCTACGACGAGATGATGGAGGCCGACCGGGTCCGCGAGCAGCTCGCCGCCGACGGTGAGACGCTCTGGGACGCGCCGCCGGCGACGGGGAGCCTGCTGCTGGCGGCGTGGAACGCGTACATGCTGCAGACCCTCGGCGAGCAGTTCCTCGACGCCGACTACGCGGCCCGCCCGGGCACGGTCGGCTACGTCCCGGCGGTGACCTTCGACCAGGTGTCGGCCTGGCTCTCGGCGGTCGAGGGGTGGGTGTCGCGGGCGCGGCAGGCCCGGGTCAACCCCGACTACGACATCGCCGCCGAGCTCAGCCTGCCGGCCGGGCTGCCGGACTGGGCCGAGGTCGAGCCGTGCCCGCCGGAGCACCTGGCCGCGCTGCTGGCGTCGGTGCCGCCGCTGCGCCAGCACATCGACGTGGCCGTCTACGGCCTGGAGCGCGCCGGTGTCCCCGCCGAGCACCGCGCCGGCGTCAACCGGCTCAAGCAGCTCAACGCCGAGGCCGCCGCGGCCGCCGACTACGCGGTGGCGCTGCGCACCGACCGGCACGACGCGAAGCTGCACGAGCTGATCGAGAACAACCTCAAGAACGCCCTCGAGCTGTGGTTCCACGTCGGCCAGCTGGCCGCGATGCCCAGCCTGATGGCCGGCTACCGGCCGCTGCGCGCGGCGCCGCGCCCCGACGTGGCGACGCTGCCCGGCGGCGCCCACTTCGACCAGTGGTGCCTCACCGACCGCATCACGCTGCGCCGCTGGCGCAAGGACCCGCAGGCCCGGGCCGCGATCGCGCAGCTGTGGCGAGACGACCCCGACCCGGCCGCCACGGTCGCCCTGAAGGCCGAGATCGACGCCGCGGCGCGGGCCGGCGACGTGGTGACGTTCCGCACCGGCGACGGCAGCAGCTGTTACTACGAGTGCCCGTGGTCGCCGCTGTACGAGGTGCGCCGCCCGGTGCGCCTCGGCGGGCGCCAGCTGCGGGTGCTGCAGCAGTTCGCGCTGCAGGCGGCGGCCGGCCCCGGCGTGGGCGCCTTCCGCCGGGGCATCGTGGTCGGCCCGTTCGAGGCCACGAACGAGGTCGAGTACTAGCGTTCCTGCAGCGTGCCGGCCAGCAGGCCGCGCATGAAGAACCGGCCGAGCAGCACGTAGATGAGCAGGGTCGGCAGGCTCACCAGCAAAGCGCCCGCCATGGCCTGGCCGAACGGCACCGACTGGCCGCCCGCCACGTTGTTCAGCGCGATCGTCACCGGCCAGGAGTCGCGGCTGGTCATCATCGCGCCGAACATGAAGTCGTTCCACGACGACGTGAACTGCCAGATGATCGCGACGGCGAACGCGGGCTTCGCCAGCGGTACCGCCAGATCCACCCAGGTCCGCAGCACGCCCGCCCCGTCGAGGCGGGCCGACTCCAGCAGCGCGTCGGGCATCGACACGAAGTGGTTGCGGAAGATCAGGGTGGTGATCGGCAGCCCGTAGATGATGTGGATGAGCATCAGGCCGAGCAGGCCCCCGGTCGCGTCGCCGGAGCCGCGCAGCCCGACATTGGTCATGGTCTGCGACACCGGGATGATCACGGCCTGGTACGGCACGAAGATCCCGAAGAGGATCAGCGGGAAGACCACGTTGGAGAGCGGGAAGCGGAACTTCGACAGCACGAACCCGTTCGCGCAGCCGAGCAGGGCCGAGATGAGCGAGGCCGGGATCGACAGCGCCAGGGAGTTGCGGAAACCCGAGGAGAGCTTCGGCAGTACCGCGGAGAAGTTGTCGAACGACAGGCTGGTCGGCAGCTCCCAGATCCGCGTCACCGATACGTCGGCCGGGTTCTTGAAGCTGGTGACGATGAGCACGTACACGGGCATGAGGAAGAACGCGGCCAGCGCCCACAGGATGACGTACCGCAGCGTCGTGCGCACCGGTCCCGGGCGCTGCCAGCGCGGGATCGACGACGGGTCGGGAGCCGGCGGGCCGCCCGGCGTCGGCAGCCGCGAGGGCCGGTAGGTCTGGGCCGAGTTCTGCGGCACGGTGGCGGTAGCGCGAACCATCGGACCTCTCACCGCCGTTCCGTGCGCAGGCTGTACCAGACATAGGGGCCGACCACGAGGGCCACCCCGAGGAGCAGGACCGTGGCGATGGTGGCGCCGCGGTCGTAGAACCCGCCGTCGAACGTGGTGAACCACATGTACAACGACGGGGTGTCGATGCGCAGGTTGCCCTGGTCGAGCGCGTAGAGCAGGTCGAACGTCTTCAGCGAGATGTGGATCATGATGAGCATCGCGCTGAACGTGACCGGGCGCAGGGCCGGCCGCACGACGTACCAGAAGATCTGCGTCTCGCTGGCCCCGTCCATCCGCGCCGACTCGCGCAGGGTCTCGTTGACGCCGCGCATGCCCGCCAGGAACAGCGCCATGACGTACCCGGACAACGCCCACCCGGCCGGCAGCGCGACCGCGGCGATCGCCCACACCGAGTTGGACTTGTGCCAGTCGCTGCGCAGGAATCCCAGGCCGACGTCGGCGAGCAGCTTGTTGATGCCGGCGGTGTCGTTGCCCGAGCCGTTGTCCAGCAGCCAGCGCCACACGATCGCGGTGGCGATGAACGAGATGGCCATCGGGAACAGGAACACGCCGCGCAGGAAGCCCTCGCCGCGCACGCCCCGGTCCAGCAGCATCGCCATCAGGAAGCCGAGCAGCAGCGCGCCCGCGACGAACACGACGGTGAAGATGATCAGGTTGCGTATGTCGGCGCGGAAGCGCTCGTCCTTGAGCAGGTTGGCGTAGTTGTCCAGGCCGACGAAGTGGTACTTCGGGGAGAGCCCGCGCCAGTTCGTGAACGACACGCGCACGTTCCAGCCGAGGAACCCGTAGACGAAGACGCCGATCAGGATCAGCGACGGCATGACCAGCACGAGGCCGGGCAGCCAGCGGGGACCGCGCTGCTTGTGCGGCCGGCGCTTGCGCGCCTCGACCGCGGGCCGCTCCGGCTCCGACGAGTGCCGGGCCCGGTGCTGCTGTTGTTGTAGTTGCTGGCTCGGCTCCTGCCGAACGGGGAGGTTCACTGCGTCTCCCGGAACTGCTGCTCGACGGTCCGGGCGAACTTGCCCTGGTCGCCGTCCTGGACGAACAGGCCCAGCGCCGAGTCGATCTCCGCGTTGTACGCGTTGTTCGCCACCACGCCGTGGGTCAGCGACCCGACGATGCGGACCTTCGGGTCGCGCCACTGTTGCAGCGCCCACCCCAGGTAGTCCTTGTAGAGGCCGGCGTCGGCGTCGGTCCGCGCCGGGATCGAGCCCTTGAGCGGGTTGAAGAGGTTCTGCCCGTCGGTCGAGCCGCACTCGATCAGCCACTTGCGCGAGAGGTCGGGCCGGCGCGCCCCGGTGGGCAGCGTGAACGTGTCGGACAGGAAGTCGTAGACCCCGTCGCTGCCCGGCGAGGCCGCCACGTTGTACCCGTCCTGCCAGTGCAGGCCCTTGGTCTGCTCCAGGTACGACGAGGACCAGTCGCCCATCACGGCGTACACCGCGGAGCCCGAGACCACCCGGTCCAGCTGCGGCTGCCAGTCGCCGGCCGCGGACTTCACGTCGGAGACGGCCAGCACCTTCGCGTAGGTGGCCAGGGCGGCGCCCACGTCCGGCGACATCCAGCTCATCTGCCCGGCCCACAGCTGGTCGTACCGGTCCGCGCCGAGCTCGCCGAGCAGCACGGTCTCCAGCAGGTGCTTCTGCGTCCACTCCGGCCCGAGGGCGAGGGCCACCTTGCCCTTGGCCTTGATGACCTCGGCCTGCTGCAGGAACTCGGCCCAGGTCTTCGGCGGCCCGGAGAGGCCCAGCTCGCGCAGGGTCTTCGGGGTGTACCACATCAGGTTGGCCCGGTGGATGTTCACGGGCACGGCGTAGATCTTCCCGTCGATGGTCAGGTTGCTCACGAGCCCCTTCGGGAACACCTTCGTCCAGCCCTGCTGCTGGTACATGTCCGAGAGGTCCTGCACCTTGCCCGAACGCACGTCGTCGAGCAGCTCGAGCCCGGCGTGGCGCTGGTAGGAGTCGGGCGGGTCGTTGGCCAGCAGCCGGCTGGCGAGAATCGCCTTGGCGTTGGAGCCGGCGCCGCCGGAGACGGCCGCGTTGACGAACCGCACGCCCGGGTTGCCGCCCTCGAAGGACTTGGCCATCGCGGCCAGGCCCTCCTCCTCACCGGGTCCGGTCCACCATGAGTACACCTCGAGCTGGTCGTTGCTCGCTCCCCGCACCGCGAACATCGACAGGCCACAGATCAGCGAGACAACCAGAATCGCCAGGATCGCCAAGCGGCCCTTCCACACATCAACACCCCTCCTGCGAGCCCGATGAGGCCGCGGCGCGGCGACTCCAACGGCGGGGCGGCGCACGCGTGCCGTCCAGGGACGTTATGCGGGTATGTAGCGGTTGGTGATGGAACCTTAGGGCGCTACCCAGCGTCGATCGGTTACTTACCAGCGCCGAACGGTGGACCTTTTATCACGGTGTAATGAAATTGTTGCAGCCGGTGTTGTCTGATGATTTCCGCAGGTCGTTGGGCATGTTTGGGAGCGCTACCATAACGGATTGAAAATCACCGGTTCACAGACTGGTATGCCATTCGTTACCGTGGCACTCGGTGTAACACTTACCGACACCTCGGAGGCGAGCGTGCCGCACGATGGTTCACCGGTCAGTCTTCTTCACGACCCCGCCAGCCCAGTCGCCATCCGCTTCCACGGCGAGATCGACGCGTCGTGGGCCGCCGAAGCCCAGCACAGCCTGGTCGAGGCCCTGCTGCACCACCGCCCCGACCCGATCGTGATCGACCTGCGCGGAGCGACCCGCCTCGACCCGCGCGTGCTCGGCGCCATCCTGGCCACCATCGACGCCGCCGACGACCTCGACGTGCCCGTGCAGGTTCTGCTGGGCGCGCTGGACCCGACGGGCGGCCTGCTCCCCGCCACTCCCTGAAGCCGCCGCACGTTATGCCGGGCGCTGGGCCGCCTGCTGGGCATGGTCCGCAGCACCGAGCCGCCACCGCTGACCCGAGCGTTCACTCACTCCGACCAGCCGACACGCCTCACTCGATCGCCCACCTTGCTGCCCAACGAGCACCCGGAACGCCCGACGCTGCACCTCAAGAGGCTTACGCCCCAGCCGCGGCCGATCCATGCCGATCTCCAACACAACAACCCCTGAACAGGTCAGGTGTTGTGACGATCCGTGGCATATCGGACTTATACCCCGGCGGGCGGGGTGTCGGGAAAATCCGGATGCCAGCCGAGCGGTGGGTTGAGAGAGTTCGATTTTCGCCTACAGCCGCGCGAAAAGTCGGGCGCTCCGCGCCGCGC
>NZ_JBEZDS010000006.1:96801-321355 GCF_040648435.1 Dactylosporangium sp. NPDC049140
CGCCGCGCGGAAAGTCGGGCGCTCCGCGCCGCGCCGCGCGGAAAGTCGGGCGCTCCGCGCCGCGCCGCGCGGAAAGTCGGGCGCTCCGCGCCGCGCCGCGCGGAAAGTCGGGCGCTCCGCGCCGCGACTTTTCGGATATTTCATGATTTACGAGGAAGCCACGCCAGCATCGGTACCAGTACCTGCAGCAGCGGCTCGCCCCAGACCTGCAGGGTCTGCTCCCACGGGTGCCCCCGCGTGCCCAGCGCGAAGTCCTCGGTCCCGACCACGTAGTGGTCGCCGTTGGGCACCACCAGCCACGGCGGCGCCGTGGTCACGCGGTGCGGCCAGAAACGGTGCGACGCGTGCTCCCAGTTCAGCACCAGCAGCGGCGTGTCCGGCGGCAGCACCCGGACGAACGCCAGGTGCGCGAGGCTGTCCACCGCGCGCTCGGCCGCGTTGAACTCGGCCTGGACCTCCGCGGTGAAGAAGCCGCTGAGATCGAACGTCACCGACGGACGGGGGTCGTCGGGCACGCGCGCCCACAACTCGTCGTACGTATCGAACGCGAGGTCCTCCCACGGCGCCACGCGCAGCAGGATATCTGCTAACAATGTCGGCATGAATCGACTCGGGTGGGCGGCCTCCGCCGCGGCGGCGGTAGTGCTGGTGTGTGGCGGCGGCCCGTTCGCCGTGGGCTTCCCCCAGCGTTCGTCGTTCCTGGCCGACCAGGAGCCGCAGGCCTGCTCGCTGTTCGCCCGCTCGTCGCCCTTCGGCGAGGTGTCCAGCTGCATCGACCTGGGCCGGCGCACCCCGCCGCTCAGCGGGCCCGGCCACGTGTTCCTCCTGCTGGAGACCGTGCAGGGTCCGACCGTCGTACGCATCGACTACGAGGGCACCGGCAAGGAAACGTTCACGGCGACCGCCGTCGAGGTGCCGACCTACGAGGCCCCCGGAATCTCCCACGAGACCGGCGAACGGCTCAAGACGGGCATCGATTCCCGCGGCGGCCTGAGGACGGCGCCGTGGAAGGTGCACCCGGTGTAGGGCTGTCCCTACCGCGAGGACACCGGCCCGCGGGCGTGAACCGGGGCCCCCGTACGCGGTGAGATTGGTCCATGACCGAAGACGTCGTGGCGCTCGAGGGCGTGCACAAGCGGTTCGGCACCGTGGTCGCGCTCGACTCGGTGACACTGGGGTTCGCCCGGGCGACGTTCACGGCCGTCATGGGGCCGTCCGGGTCGGGCAAGTCAACGCTGCTGCAGGCGGCCGCCGGGCTGGAACGGCCCACCGCCGGCACGGTACGCGTCGCCGGCACCGACCTGGCGACGCTGAACGAGACCGGGCTGACGCTGCTGCGCCGGGACCGGATCGGCTTCGTGTTCCAGGCCTTCAACCTGCTCTCCTCGCTGAGCGCCGAGCAGAACGTGGCCCTGCCGCTGCGCCTGGCCGGGCGCAAGCCGTCCCGCCGGGAGGTGCGGGCGGTGCTCGACGCCGTCGGGCTCGCCGACCGGGCCCGGCACCGGCCCGCCGAGCTCTCCGGCGGCCAGCAGCAGCGGGTCGCCATCGCCCGGGCCATCATCACCCGGCCCGACGTGCTCTTCGCCGACGAACCGACCGGGGCCCTCGACTCGCGCACCGGGCGCGAGGTTCTCGGCCTGCTTCGGTCCATGGTGGACGGCCAGGGCCAGACGGTCGTCATGGTCACCCACGACCCGTTCGCGGCCGCCCACGCCGACCGCGTGGTCTTCCTGGCCGACGGGCGCGTGGCCGCCGAGATGGCGGCCCCGACCCCGCAGGCGGTCGCCGAGCGGATGACCGCCCTCGAGACCGACGGCGCGGGGGTGTGACGATGCTGGGGATCGCGCTGCAGACGGTACGGGCCCGCTGGGCCTCCTTCGCCGGCCTCTTCGTCGCGCTCGGGCTCGGCGTCGCGCTGCTGGCCACCACCGGCCTCACGCTCGCCTCCAGCGTCGGCGGGGCGCGCCGGCCGGTCTGGTACGACACCGCCGACGTCGTCGTCGCGGGCCAGAACAGCATCACGGTCGTCGTCGATGCCGGCACCGAGGACGAGTACGCCAGCAGCACCTCCACCAACCGCTCCCGCGCACTGCCCGCGGACCTGCCCGCGCGGCTGCCCGGGGCGGTCGTCGACCGCTGGCTGCCCGGCAACGCCCACCCGTGGTCGGCCGCGGCGCTGCACGGCATCCCGGCCGATGCCGGGCCGCGCGCCGACGACGAGGTGGTGGCGACCGGCGGGCACCCGGGCGACCGCGTCACCATCGCCGGCCGCGAGTTCACGGTGGCCGGTACCGTAGGCGGGCCGAGCGCGGTGTACCTCACCGACCGGGCCGCCGAGCAGCTCAGCGGCGGCCGGATCGACGCGCTCGCGGTGCGGGGCCGGACCGCGGAGCAGGTGCGGGCCGCGGTCGGCGAGGGCCCGCGCGTGCTCACCGGCGACGCGCGCGCCGAGGCCGAGCCCAACCCCGACGGCGACCTGCTGGCCGTCGCCGCGTCGCTGCTGGGCACCACGGCGGGCGTGGCCGCGTTCGTCGCGGTGTTCGTGGTCGCGGGCACGTTCGCCTTCGCCGTGGCCCAGCGGCGGCGGGAGCTGGCCCTGCTGCGCGCCGCCGGGGCCACGCCGCGGCAGGTGCGCCGGCTCGTGCTCGGCGAGGCGCTGGTCGTCGGCGCGGTCGCCGGGCTGGCCGGCTGCGCCGCCGGGCTGCTCGCCGCGCCGCCGTTCGCGCACTTCATAGGCCGCAACGGCTTCGCGCCGGCCGGGTTCACCGCCGGGTTCGTGTGGTGGCCGCTGCTGGCCGCGTTCGGCGCCGGGCTGCTCGTGGCGCTCACCGGGGCGATGGTCGCGGCCCGCCGGGCGGGGCGGGTCCGGCCGATCGAGGCGCTGCGCGAGGCCTCCGTCGAGCGGCGGGTCATGACCGCCGGGCGCTGGGTGTTCGGGTTGCTGTTCCTGGGCGGGACGGCCGCGATGCTCATCTGGGTCCCGGTCGACGGGCCCGAAGCGATCGCCCTGGTACTCCTGGATGCCCAGCTGGCCATCACCGGTGTCGCGCTCTTCGCCCCGCTGCTGGCCCCCGGCGCCGCCTGGCTGGCCGGCCGCCTGCTCCCCGGCGTGACGGCCGCCCTCGCGCGGGACGGGGCCCGCACGGCGGTGCGCCGGACCGCGTCGACCGTCGCCCCGATCCTCGTCACCGCCGGCATCGCCGCCACGACCCTGTCCGCCACCGCCACCATCTGGCAGGCCCAGGCCGACGCGGGCGCCGCCCGGCTCACCGCGACCGGTGTGCTCGTGAACCCGGTCCGGGTGCCGGACGGCGGGGTCCCCGTCGCGCGCTCGGTGGTGTACATCAACCAGGACGACTACGCCGAGCCGTTCGACGCGCTCTTCGCCGGCCCGGGCCTGGCCCGCGTCATGCGCGTGAGCGCCGAGCCGGCCGACGGCACCGTGGTCGTCGGGCACGCCCTGGCCGCCTCGATGCGCTGGCGCGCCGGCGACACCGCGGACTTCTGGCTCGACGACTCCACCCCGGTCCACCTGCGCGTCGCGGGCGTGCTGGACCCGTCCGTCGACCTCGACGACGCCGTGCTGCTGCCCTGGTCCCTCGGGCCCGGCCACGCCGACGCCGTCTACCTGTCCGGCCCGTCCGCGGACCCGGGCCGGCTCACGCCGGCCCAGTACTTCACCGGCCTCGAGACCGAGCAGCGCCGCATGAACGACCTCGCCCTGCTCACGGTGCTCGGGATGGCGCTGCTGTACACCACCATCGCCATCGCGAACACCCTGGTCATGGCCACCGCGGACCGCTCCCGCGACCTCGCCGTGCTGCGGCTGGCCGGCACCACGCCCCGCCAGATCCTCGGCATGGTCGGCGTCGAGGCCCTGCTGGCCACGGCGGCCGGGCTGGCGCTGGCGTGGGCGCTGGCCGGCGGGGTGCTGCTGGCGATGGTGCCGCACCTGAGCGCCGGGGGAGCGAAGGTGGCGCTGGTCGTGCCGTGGACCCCGGTCCTCGGCGTGGCGGCCGTGTGCGGCGTGGTGGCGGTGATCGCGGCGGTGGCCCCGGCGGCGGTCGCGCTGCGGACCCCGGCCGCGCGGATGGCCGCCGTGCGCGAGTGAAACACCCGAAAAGGTAACCCCGCGCCGTAACCGGCCGATTGGGCTCCCGGGATCGCCGAGGGGGGTGTCCTAGCTCGCCGCGCAGGTGACGGCCGGGGTGCCGCCGGTGCCGGTGCCGATGAAGCCGTACGTGGCCGAGGCGTTCGGGGCCAGGGCGCCGTTCCAGGCCACGTTGGCCGCGGTGACCACGGCGCCGGACTGGGTGACCGTCGCGTTCCAGGCCTGGCTCACCGTCTCGCCCGCGGTGAACGTGAAGCGGGTCGTCCAGCCCTTGATCGCCGCGGTGCCGGCGTTGCGGACCGTGACCTCACCCTGGAAGCCGCCGGGCCACTGGTTCGTCACCTTGTAGGTGGCCGCGCAGCCTCCCGACGGTACCGAAGAGGCACTGGGGCTTGTGCTTTTCGAAGGTGACGGGCTCTTGGTGGTGGGCGACGGGCTCGTCGGGACGCCGCCGCTGAGGACCTGGGCCAGCGGCGGGTACCAGCGCGCGGCCATCTTCTGGTTGCCGCTGTCGTTCGGGTGCACGCCGTCGCCGGTGTCGGTGGCGGTGTTGAAGCCCGTCCACTGGTCCACGACCACGATCGGCGACGCCGCCGTGGTCTTGCCGGCCGCCCAGCCCGGGATCGCGGCGTTGAGCGCGACCACCCGCTGCGCGCACTCCGGGCACGTCGACGGGTTCATCGGGATGATCTGCGCGACGAGGACGCGCATCGACGGGTTGCTGGCGCGCATCTGGTCGACGAGCTTCGAGTACGCCGCCAGGATCGTGTCGGTGCTGCGGTTGCTCCACACGTCGTTGGTGCCGAAGTGCATGAGCACCACGTCGGGGTGGGTCGCGTCGAGCCACCCGACGAGCTGGTTCTGGTCGGCGACCGCGGTCACGAGGGCACCGCCGTGGCCCTCGCCGTCACCGTCGTACGGCACCGAACAGCCCTGCGGGGCCTGGGTGCCGACGAAGTCGATGTTGGTGTACCCGCCGGCCTGCAGCTGCTGCCACAGCAGCGCCCGCCAGCAGCCCGGCGAGCCCGTGATCGAGTCGCCCAGCGGCATGATCCGCACCGGCGCGGCCGCGGCCGAGCTCGGCCACGCCAGCGCGACCGACGTGGTCAGCAGGGCCAGCACCGCCGTCACCGTGGACACCAAACGCCATCGCATGCCGTGGATTGAAGCAAGCGCTTCGATACAGCTCAATGCGGTGGTCGTACCCGGGCCCGGGACCTGCGCGCGGGGAGTGAACCTTACACGGGCGGCCCTGTGCCATCCTCGTACGCGAATGTATGACCACGGGGAGGAACCATGACGCAGCCGTACGAACACTATGAGGTGTCGCCGCACGGCGAGGAGTACACGGGCCAGTACAACCCGCAGCCGTACTCCGCTCCGCCCCAGCCGCCGCCGTACTCCGCCCCGCCGCCGTACTCCGCGCCGCCCCAGCAGCACTACCAGCCGGCTTACCCGCCGCCGGGGCCGCCGCGGCGCAACAGCGGGCTCATCGCGCTCATCGCCAGCCTCGCCGTGCTCGCCGTCGTCGCCATCGCGGTCGTGGTGGTCGTCGTCGTGCGCAAGGACGACCCGGCGACGCCGGGCCAGGGCCCGGCCGCGACCACCGCCGCCGCGCCGAGCGCGGGCAGGACCGACGCCCAGGTCGGGCCGGTCGACTCCTGCCTGGTCGGCAACTGGAAGCAGACGCAGTACAGCGCCCTGTTCGACCTCAGCAGCGTGACCGTCGGCGGCAAGAAGATGGGCCAGACCAAGCTCAGCGGCGGCGGGCGCACGTGGAAGATCTCCGTCGACGGCAAGGGCACCGAGGACTGGTCCGGGGCCCGCTACACCGGCCGGACCGACGACGGCCACGACGTCGAGGCGACGTTCACCGGCAAGAACGAGTGGGACCTCAAGACCGCCAACCACGAGATCCTGTTCACCTCGACCGGCAGCACGGTGACCATCACCGTCGACGTGGACGGCAAGCAGGCGCTGAACAACACCGTGGAGCCGCACAACAACCCGCAGCCGTACGAGTGCGGCAAGAACTCCTGGACCGCGAAGTCGCTGACCGACCCGAACGCCAACACCGTGTACGACCGGGTCTGATCAGGCCTTCGCGAGGAGCGCGGCGAGCTCGGCCGGGCGGCTGAACATCGGCCAGTGCCCGGTCGGCAGCTCGAGCACGCGGTAGTCGCGCCGGTCGAGGCCCGCGAAGAACGGGTGCCCGGCCGCGATCATCTGCTCCACGTTCTCCCGCGTGAACGTGCTGATCACCAGGTCGGTCGGGGGCTGCTCGGGGCGGGCCAGACGGAGCTTGGCGGCGACGGTGGCCTGCGGGTGCGGGGTGCTCTGCTCATGAATCCACTCCGAGCGCCCCTCCAGCCCGGCGAACAGCGCGGGGTCGTCGGCCGGGTCGAACGAGGGCGGCGGCACGTCGGCGCGCGGCGGCTTGCCCCCGCCGAAGTCGGCCTGCGCGGTGCCGTCCGGAACCGGGCCGCTGTCGACGTACACCACCCGCCGCACCCGGTCCCCGAGCCGCTCGACCGCGCCGCGCACCGGGAAGCAGCCGTAGCTGTGCGCGACGAGCACTACCTCCGGCGCGTCGCCGGCCGCGGCGACCACGTCGTCGATGTGCGACTCGAGCGTCGCGTCCTCGCCGGCCCGCTCGGCCAGCCCGCCCAGCGTCACCGCGGCGACGCGGTGCCCGGCCGCGCGCAGGGGCTCCGCGACCTCGTCCCACGCCCACGCGCCGAGCCACATCCCGGGAACCAACACGAAGTTCGTCATGCCTGCGACGGTACGATGGAATCAGGGCGAATCCGGTCCTGATTCAACGGCCTCGGAGGAGTGGCCCGTGTCACAGTCCACCGGGCGGGTGTTCGCGCTGCTGGAGGTGCTCCAGGCCCAGCCCGGCATCACCGGTCCGCAGCTGGCCGAGCGGCTCGGCATCGACGAGCGCACCGTGCGCCGCTACGCCGCCGCGCTGGCCGACCTCGGGCTCCCGGTGCGGGCCGAGCGCGGGCGGTACGGCGGCTACCGGCTCGCCCCGGGCTACCGCCTGCCGCCGCTGATGCTCGGCGACGACGAGGCCGTGGCCGTCGTCCTCGGCCTGCTCGCGGCCGAGCGGCTCGGCCTGGGCATCGGCACCGCCGCGCGCGCGTCGGCCCTGGCCAAGATCGAGCGGGTACTGCCGGCAGTGCTGCGCGAGCGGGTGCAGGCGGTGCGCGAGACCCTGGGCTTCACCCAGCCGGCGCGGGCGGGCGGCCTGTTCGACGTGCGCCATCTGCTCTCTCTCGGCGAGGCGGCCCGCGACCGCCGCCGTGTCACGCTCACCTACCGCTCCTGGCGCGGCGAGGACTCGGAGCGCGACTTCGACCCGTACGGCGTCGTCTTCCACGCCGGCCGCTGGTACGCGAGCGGCTTCGACCACCGCCGCGGCGAGCTGCGCACCCTGCGGCTGGACCGCATCGGCTCGGTGTCGGTGGGGGAGACGCGCTTCGAGGCGCCCGCCGCGTTCGACGCGGCCGGGCACGTGGTCGCGGGGCTGGCCGCGGTGCCGTACCGCCACGAGGTCGAGGTCCTGCTGCGCGCCACCCCCGACGAGGTGCGCCGCCGCGTGCCCGCCACGGTGGGCGCGGTAAGCCCCGCGGGGGGCGACGCCCGGCTCGTCTGCCGCGCCGAGTACCTCGACGGCATGGCCCGCATGCTGGCTGGCCTGGGCTGGGACTTCACCGTCGTGCGCCCGGACGCCCTGCGCGACGAGGTCGCGAAACTCGGACGACGCCTGGTGGCCCTCGCCGATACCGTGGCCGGGTGACCTACATCAAGAGCGTCACCTTCGACTGCACCGACGCCCTCGCCCAGGCCCGCTTCTGGGCCGCGGCCCTCGGCTCCGACGTGGACGAGGACTCGACCCCGGACCGCGCCTTCGTCGAGGCCGCGGGCTGGGGCGGCCCGAACATCTGGTTCCAGCGCGTGCCCGAGCCCAAGACCGCCAAGAACCGCCTGCACTTCGACCTGCGCGCCCCGGGCCCGATCGCGGCCGAGGTGGCGCGCCTGGAGGCCTTGGGCGCGAAGGTCCGGCACGCCGGCGACGACCTGACCGTGATGACCGACCCGGAGGGCAACGAGTTCTGCGTCGAATAGCGTAGGGCCCATGGCGCGCACTGGTCGTACCGCTGCGCCGCCGGGACGATGACCCGGCAGAGCCGCAACGAGCTGGGGCGGATCGATCGAGCCGTTCGGCGACTACGTCGAGGACTCGCCGCCGGACTGAAAGCCGGCCAGCTCCCGCACCGCCGTATCCAGCGCCACATCGACGCCCTGCTCGATCATGAGCCGATAGGCCGGATCACCGGCGGCCGCGGTGCGCCGAATGCCGGCGGCCGAGGCGCTGACGCGTTGCCGGACGGTGTCGACGAACGGGCCGGGTGGCCCCTCCCACCCGTACGCGTCGAGGAACAACCGCAGCCGCCGAGGCCGGTCCGCAAAGGCGGTGAACCCCTCCGCCCGCACCACGTCACGGGCGTGGAGCGGCACCCAGGCGAACGCGGTGAACGCGAGGTCCCACTCCGGCGTGACGGGCGCGGCGAAGTCCCAGTCGAAGAAGCCCACGAGCCGGCCATCGGCCCACGCCGCGTTGTAGGGCGCGGCATCGTTGTGGCCGACGACCAGGCCGGGCCGCCACGCCCCGCCTTCGCGCCAGACCGCCCCGGGCGGGGGAACGAAGCTCGCGACGGCGGCGTGGAAGCTCCGAAGCCAGCGAGCAACCTGGCGGAGCGCGTCATCACTGTGCACCCACGCCGGCCAGGGCCGGGCGACCCCGACCGTCTCGCCGGGCAGGTACGACAGCACTTCCCGGCCCTGCTCGTCGAAGCCCAACGCCCGCGGCGCCTGACCGAAGCCGGCCCCTTCCAGGTGCTGGAGCAGCGCGTGCACGGATGGCGTCCACCGCCCCGGAACGCGCCGGACGGTGTCACCGACACGGACCGCTCCACCGGTGTTCCCGCCGGGAAGGCGCTGCTCCTCGCTCACGGCTCAATCCTCACTCATCCACCGCTACGAACGGTCCTGCCGCGATCCGACACCTCCTTCCGGATTCTTTTTCAGTCGACCGGCAACACCGAGGGGTCGAGCTGCCACGCGCCGGCGGGGAGGAGGACGCACACCGGCCGCTCGTGCGGGGAAGTGGCCGACTCGTAGGCCGCGGCCACCTCCCGCGCGGTCCGGCCGTGTCGTGGCAGCAGCCGCATCACGATCCAGTAGGCCGGCCCGTCGCCACGCTCCGCCGCCTGCCGCAGCAACGCGAACGCCCCGGCGTCGTCGCCCTTCTGGTGCAACAGCCCGGCCAGGTTCACCGGCGCGTCCGGATCCCCCTCCGCGACCGCGGCCCGGAGGTGCTCCTCGGCGTCGTCCAGCACACCGTCGTCCCAGAGCGTGAGGCCGAGCATGTTCCGCGCACCGGGCCCATCGGCGGCCACCGCCTCACCCAGCAGCCGCAGGGCCTCCGAATGGGACGCGGCGTCGGCGCCCGAGTACTGATGGAGCAGAAAGTCGGCCAGTCGCGCCCGGGCCGGGCCGTGCCCGGCCGCCACCGCCGCACTCAGCAGCGCCCGCGCTTCGGCCTCGGCCGGTCCACCCGCATCGGCAAGTTCGTCGCCTCGCCGGAACCACTGCTCCGCGTCGTCCACCCGGACATGAAAGCACGGAGCCCGCCTCGCGTTACACGTCAACCGCGACCGCGGCTGCGCACTCGCGTCACGAGGCGGCCGCGCGTACGGTGTCGAGCTCCGTCCGGAGCTCGATCGTCGCGGGGTGTTCGGGTCCGTGCACGCGGACGTGGTCCTCCAGGCTGCGTTCGTACGCCGGCAACGCGCCGGCCGCGTCCCCCGCCAGGTAACGGAATCGGCCGATGAGCAGGTGCGCCATCATCGTCTGCTCGTGGTCCGGGCCGTACGCGGCCTGGCTGATCGTGCCGGCGCGCTCCATGAGTGTCGCGGCGCGGTCAGGGTGGCCCAGTTCGTTGTGCGCGCGGGCGATGTTCGCCAGCGCCGTCAGGATGCCCGGATGGTCGGCGCCCACGGTCTGCTCCAGCCCCGCCAGGTTCGCTTCCAGCAGCGGCAGGGCTTCCGCCGGGCGCCCCGCTGTTGTCAGCGCGTGTCCGAGATTGTTGCGCGCGACGAGGGTGTCCGGATGGTCGCGGCCGAAGACGCGGTCGTGATCCGCCAGCGACTGCTCGAGCAGGACGCAGGCTCGCTCGACCTCCCCCGCCCGCAGTAGCGCCTGGGCCAGGCCCTGCCGCGCGACGAGCGTGTGCGGGTGGTCGGGGCCCAGGGTCTGTTCCCGGCGCGCCACGAGTCGTTCGATCATGACGATCACCGCGGCCGGGTCCGGAACGGCCGGGTCCGGAACGGCCTGGTCGAGCAACGGCGGGTCCGGAACGGCCGTGTCCGGCAAAGGCACGGCCGGGTCGGGCACAGGCACCCCCGGGTCGGACACCGGCACGGCCGGCCCGGACACCCGTGTCCCGGGTTTGATCTGCTCGGCCGCCAGCGCTATGGCGGCGCTCATCTGCAGAACACGGTCCAGCTCCGGCTGATGCGCCTCCGCGTGCCGGTCGACGGCGCGCCGGGCCAGGACCAGGGCCTCGTCGATCGACGCCCGCGCCTCGTCGTGGCGGGCGTGCTTGGCCAGCAGCCCCGCGTGGTTCGTCAGCGCGTGCGCCAGTTGCGGCTCGTCGCCCGCCGGGTTGTTCCGGGCCGACCGGCGGAGGATCCCGACCGCCTCCGTACTGTCGGCGATCGCCGCGTCGTGCGCACCGAGCGCGAACCGCGGAATGCTGAGATTGCCCAGCGCCTGGCCGAGGTCCTTGTCGTGGGCGCCGGGCGCGGCGAGGCGGAGACGCCTGAGGATCGCGACGGACTCCGACCCGGCCGCCTGCGCCTCGGCGTTCATCCCGGCGGACCAGAGACTGCCGCAGAGCTGGACCAAGGCGCGTGCCAGGCCCAGTTCGTGGCCCTTGGAGTCGGCGCGGAGCAGCTGGATCGCGTGCCGGAGCGCCGCAACGGACTCCGTGGCGCGGCCGAGCGTCGCCAGGCCCACCCCGAGGTTGACGAGGGCCGTTGCCAGCGCGGGCCGGAACACGGCCGGATCGTCCTCGGCGAGCGCCGTGCGCATCTCGACCACCTCGGCCGTCACGGCCAGCGACTCGCCGGGCCGGCCCACGTCCTGCAGGCCGATCGCCAGCGTCGCGAGCGCCGTCGCCAGCAAGGGGGCGAACACGGCGGGGTTCTGCGCGGCGAGGCGCCGGGCTCCCTCGACCGACGTCTCGGACGCGCGCAACGCCTCGCGGTGCCGTCCGGCGCCGGCGAAGGCGTTGGCGAGGTTGGTGGCCCGGGCGGCCAGGTCGGCGTCGAACGCGGTGGGATTGGCCGCGGCCAGCCGCGCAGTGCGGTCGAACGCCTCCTGCGCGGGCTCGACCGCCTCCGCGGCGCGGCCGCACGCGCACAGCTGGTTGGCCAGGTTGGACAGTGCCGCGGCGAGGTCCGGCTCGAACGCGGCCCTGTCGCGCCGCACCAGGGCGCGGCGGATCGACACGGACTCCTCGGTCGGTACCACCGATTCGGCGGGCCGGCCCGCCGCGGCCAGCGTGACGCCGAGATTGGCCAGGACGGCCGCCAGATCCGCGTCGTGCCCGCCGCCGTCGGCGGCCGCGGCGAGCCGGATCGCCGTCTCGGCCTCCCGGGCCGCCGCCAGCGCCTCCTCGAGACGTTCGGCCTGCCGGAGCCGCATCGCGTGGTTCGACAGGACCAGCGCGAAGTCGGCCGACAGCCGCAGGGGATCGTTCCCGACGGCCCGCCGGACCATGTCGACGGCCCGGGCCGACGTCTGCAGCGCCTCGCCGACCCGGCCGGTCAGGGAGAGCTGGACGCCGAGGTTGGACAGGGAGAAGCCCAGCTGCGAGCCGAACAGCTCCGAGTCCATCGCCGACAGGGTGCGTGCGATGGCGGTGGCCTCCCGCCCCGCCGCCAGCGCCTCGTCGTTGCGGCCGGCGCGCCAGAACCGCGTGCTGAGCCGCTCGTACAGCTGCCCGCGCTCCAGCGGGTCGTCGGTCAGGGCGAGGCGGTGGGCGGTCAGGCGGGCGCAGAGCGTGGCGATCCCGGCGTCGAGGTCGACGTCCCGGCCCTGCGGGAGAATCGCCTCGACCGCTTCCAGGACGGCGAGGTGGTCATCGCGGAGCGGCCGGTCGGCATCGATCTCGGCCAGGGCCGTCAGTGCCGCGGCGCCGGCATCGAGGGCCAGCCGGGGATCGGCCAGCAGCAGCGGGTACAGCATCCGGGGGCCGACGTGCGGCCACCGGTCCGCGGCCGCGGCGAGGAACGTCACGGTCCGGGCGGTGAAGCCGGGTGCGCCGCCCTGCACCCGGGCGAGCAGTGCGGCGGGCACGTCGACGCTCCACGGGTCCGGGTCGTAGGCGCTGATGGAGTGCCCCGGCAGCAGCAGCGCCAGCAGGTCCTCGGCGAGGCGATCCGGGTAGAGCGGCTCGAAGACCAGGGCGCGGTCCACGGGCGGATAGCACGTCCGATGGTCCGCCAGAATTCGATGCGGGTGTACCTCGAGGCCGAACCGCGTCAGCACGCGCTCGCCGGCGACGTGCGGCATCGCGCCGGTGAGGACCGCGACGAACACCGCCTTCCCCATCACGGTCGGGGGCGTCTTGTATTCCCGGTCCTTCAGCCCGCTCTGGTAGTGCCGCTGCCAGGACACGAACTCGCGGTCCAGCAGGTACGCCGAGAGGCCGTGCGGATCCTCCGGCGGCCGGTGACCCCGCGCGGCGGCGTCGACGGCGACGAGCGCGGCCATGTGCACGGTCAGGACCAGGCCGAAGCCGGCGTGTTCGAGGGCACCCGGCGCCGCGACCCGCCGGGGTTCCGCGATGTCGTACAGATCCGCGGCGGCAAACCGGTCACGCGCCGCGGCGAACACCTCGAGCCGGTCCGCGGCGGTCGGGGCCAGCGGGCCCAGCCGCAGATCCGTCGCGACGGTGTGGCGGGTCTCCGCCAGCTCCCCGCGCATCGAGGGCCACCACCCGGCGCCCCGCCCCAGCAGGAGTACCCGCAGCCGTCCGTGCTGCAGCTGCGGATCGGCGAACAGGCGCACCAGGTCGGTGTGGTTCCACCGATCCGCGTAGTCGACGATCAGCAGCAGTCCGGCACCGTCGGCGGTGCCGTGCGCCGGCCGCTCGACCGTGACGGGGCCCTGGCGCGCATGCCACACGGTCCAGTTCAACTCCGTACAAAGCCCCGCGAAGTGCGCGGCGAGCCGCGTCTTGCCGTGACCGCCGTAAGCGTGCACCAGCAGATGGCGCTCCGGCACGTCGTCGTCGCGCCAGGCCGCGAGCTGGTCGAGCTCGCTCTCACGGCCCTGGAACGGAACGATCCCGTTGCGGGCGTCCAGCAGCCGGCTCGGCTGCCGGCGCAGCCAGCCCGGCTCCTCGGCCCCGGCACCGCGTCCGGCGAACTCGGCGTGGCGGACGAGCGCGTACGCCGGACCCGTGTCGCGGAAGTGGTTGTGCTGCACATTGTGGTCACCGATCTGCTGTCCGGGCGCGTGGACGTGGATCGAGCCGACCTCATGGTTGGACATCCGCACCTCTTGATCACAGGGCAGCGGGTTCTGCGCCGGGCGGTGCTACCGGACCACCGCCGCGTTCGAGCCGTAGCCGGAACCCGCCGCGGCGGTGGGCCTCCTGCTGATGCTGCCGGTAGGCATCCCAGTCCGCCACGCCCGCAGCGTATGGCGTGTAGACGTGGGTCACTACCGGCCGAAGCGGCGCCGTCACCGACCGTCCGACCGCCGGCGTCGTCTGTTCGACCGTCGGCGGCTGGTCCAAAGGCCGCGTCAGCCGCCGATCAGCTTCCAGGCGCGCGCCCCGCCGAGCACCCCCGCGGTGTTCGGCACGATCGTCACGTCGTCGCCCAGCCGGGCCACCGCCTCGGCGTCGATGAGCGCCGCGTTCCCGCCGCCGATGAAGAGGCGGTCCCAGCGGAAGACCGGCCGCAGCCCGTCCACCACCCGGCGCACGCGCCGTGACCAGCGGGCGTTGCCCAGCTCGCGGCGCTGGATCTCGCCGATGTACGTGTCGTAGGTCTTCTTGCGCCGGATCGGGCCGTGCGAGAGCTCCAGGTGCGGCGCGAGCGCCCCGTCGTCGAAGAGCGCGTTGCCCAGGCCCGTGCCGAGGGTGATGACCAGCTCCAGGCCGGTGCCGTCGACCAGGGCGGCGCCGTGTACCTCGGCGTCGTTGAGCACGAGCACCGGGCGGCCGAAGGCGCGGTTGAGCGCGGCCCGGGCGTCGTAGCCGGTCCAGGCCGCGTAGAGCTCCGGGTCGACCGGGGTGTGCGGGCCGGCCCGGTTGACGTAGTGCGGGGTGGCCACCACGCGGCCGTGGCGGATCATGCCGGGCAGGCCGACGGTGACCCGGTCCGCGGCCGGGAGCTGCGACTGGATGTCCAGCAGGGCGCGGATGAAGCGGTCGGGCGGGAACGGGTACGGCGTCGGGATCCGGATCGGGCCGCCGACCAGCGCGTCCGCGTCGTCGACGACGGCCGCCTTCAGGCCGCCGCCGCCACAGTCGATGGTCAGCGTGTTTCCCATCGGTGGATTGTGCGCCCAGCGGTGCATCGGCGCCGCTCGGACCCAACAAAAAGCAGCATTGATCACGTGGCCCGACCGCTCGGCGCAACCGGCGGATCACTCGTCGCGCCGAGTGGTGCCGCCGGCTCGACGCGGCCGTGAACATCGCTGACAATCAATGTGCCGGCAGCCCCCGAAGACCCCTGCACGCCGCCTCCGCCAGGGCGGCGTGCAGGCCATCTCCCCAGGGAGGAATCGGCATGCGACGAATCCTGACCACTATCGGCCTGGCCGCCGCCATGGTCGTGGCCGCGCTGGGCGCCGCCGCGCCCGCATACGCGGAGTCCAACGGCGGCGTGAAGATCATGCCGCTGGGCGACTCGATCACCGACGGCTACAACGTGCCCGGTGGCTACCGCATCAACCTCTGGCAGCGCCTCGCCGCCGGTGGGTACACCGTGGACTTCGTCGGCTCCGGCTTCAACGGGCCCGCGAACCTCGGGGACCACGACCACGAGGGCCACTCCGGCTGGCGCATCGACCAGCTCGACGCCAACATCGTCGGCTGGCTGCGCTCCTACGCCCCACGCACCATCCTGCTGCACATCGGCACCAACGACATGAACCAGAACTACGACATCGCCAACGCCCCCGCGCGGCTGTCGGCGCTGATCGACAAGATCCGGGCCAACGACCCCCTCGTCGAGCTGTTCGTCGCCCAGATCACCCCGGAGAGCGACCCGACGCTGGAGGCGCGGGTGCAGGCGTACAACGCCGCCGTTCCCGGGGTCGTGGCCGGCAAGGGCTCGCGCACCCACCTCGTCGACATGCACTCGGCCATCACCACCGCCGACCTGGCCGACGGCGTCCACCCGAACGCGGGCGGCTACGACAAGATGGGGGCGCGGTGGTACTCCGCGCTGCAGTCGGTGCCCGCGAGCCTCCAGGGCGGCGGTGTACCTCCGGTCGGTACCGCGGCCGCAGTGGTGAACCCGCAGTCCGGGCGCTGCCTCGACGCCTCCGGGGGCGGCACCGCCAACGGCACCCAGCTCATCATCTGGGACTGCAACGGCGCCGCCAACCAGTCGTGGACGCGCACGGCGGCGGGAGAGCTGCGGCTGTACGGCAACAAGTGCCTCGACATCAACGCCAACGGCACCGCCAACGGCACCAAGGTGCAGCTCTGGGACTGCAACAACACGAACGCGCAGAAGTTCACGTTCAACACCGACGGCAGCGTCGTCGGCGTGGGCTCGGGCAAGTGCGTCGACGTGACGTCGAGCGGCACCGCCAACGGCACCAAGGTGCAGCTCTGGGACTGTAACGGCACCGGCGCCCAGAAGTGGGCCCGCCGCTAGAGCCGCAGCAGGCCCGACAGGAGGCTGCGCACCGTCCGCTCGAACAGATCCGGGACGTCCTCCGGGGCCTGCAGCGCCCCGGAGGACGCCTCCGCGATCGCCGCGGCCAGATTCTTGTACCGCGAGAAGTCGATGGCCGCGAACGAGAGCCCCTCCGGCTGCGGCCGCGCGAACAGCGACACGACGCCGGTGATCATCGCGACCGCCTCGAACTTCGCCGTCGTGGGGCGCCGCACGGGCGCCAGGACGCCGATGCAGTGGTCGAAGTACGCCAGGCCGTTGGGGCCGAAGCCCTTGGTCTGCTGTACCGCCTCCAGCAGCCACGCGTGTCGCTTGTAGACGGTCAGCTGCCGCTGGGCCAGCAGCACCAGCGCGTCGATCGGGTCGGCGGCCTCCGGGTAGGGGCGGAGGTCGCCGATCGCCGCGTCGGCCATCAGGTCGAGCAGGTCGTCGCGCGAGGAGAGGTACCGGTAGAGCGAGCCCGCCCCGGTGCCGAGCTTCGCGGCGACCGCGCGCATCGACACGGCCCCGAGCCCGTCGGCGTCGGCCAGCGCGACCGCGACCGCCACGATCTCCTCGCGGCTGTGCCCCGGCGCCGGGCCCCGGGTGCCCCGCGGCGGCCGCTGGAATATCGACTGGCTCTCCTCCACCCCACTACTGTAAACTGCAAACAGCGTTCGCAGATATGGAGGGGTCATGGATCTGGTGGTGGTGCACGGCGGGGCTATCACGGCGAAGTACTACGAGCCGCTGGCCAAGCGCCTCAAGGGGCGGGTGGACGTCCACCTCTACAACCGGCGGGGCCGGGCCGGCGAGCCGCCCAAGCCGCCCGGGTACACGGTCGACGACGAGGTCGCCGACCTCGCGACGGTGCTGGAGCGCACCGGCGCGCGCAACGTGCTCGGCCACAGCTACGGCGGCCTCGTCGTCATGCGGGCCGCCCTGGAGCTCGACCTCGACTCGATAATCCTGTACGACGGCACCGTCAACGTGGACAGCGTGTTCCCGACGGCGTACATCCCGCAGATGCGCGCCTACATCGACGCCGGGGACATCCCGCGGGCCATCGCGGTGATGAGCAGCGGCCTGCAGCTCAACGCGCTGCCGTTCGGGGTGCGGGTGGCGATCTCCCGGCTGTTCCTCAAGACGCCGGTCGGGCGCATGATGGGCGAACTGCTGCCGGGCACCATGCTGGAGACCGAGGAGATCACCGCGACCGGCGGGCCGGCCGCGCAGTACGCGGGCGTCACCGCGCGGACCCTGCTGGTCGCGGGGGCGAAGAGCGGCGCCTACTACCGGGCGATGAACGAGAAGCTGGCCGCGGTGATGCCGGACGCGCGCACGCTGGTCCTGCCGCGCTCGGCGCACAACGCGCCCTGCATCGCCCGCCCGAACTTCACGGACATGGTCGCGGGGTTCCTGACCCGGGCTCCCGCGAAGGAGCCCGGGCACTAGAAGGGTCAGCGGGTCCAGCGCTGGTTGGCGCCCGCGTTGCAGGTCCAGAGCTCCACTAGGGTGCCGTTCGCGGTGCCCTGGCCGGTGACGTCGAGGCAGAGCCCGGACTGCACGCCCAGGATCGTGCCGTCGGAGCGCACGGTCCACTGCTGGTTCGCCCCGCCGTTGCAGTCCCAGATCGCCACCGGGGCCCCGGTCGTCGTCGCGTTGTTCAGCACGTCGAGGCACTTGTTCGAGTACACCCGCAGGCCGCCGTTGGAAAGTTGCGTCCACTGCTGGTTCGCGCCGCCGTTGCAGTCCCAGATCTCGACCTGGGTGCCGTTGGTCTGCGACTGGCCGGGCACGTCGAGGCAGCGGCCGGACTGTGCGCTCACCAGGGGCCCGCTGACCGGCGGGGGCGGCCCGGCGACGGCGGTCACCGACAGGTTGTCGAACTGCGCGGTCTCGCCCTGGCTGGTGCCGATGCCGACCTGGCCGGTGCTCCACACCGAGTCGGTAAGGGTGGCCACCGTGGCGCCGTCGATCTGGGCGGTGAGGTTGGTGCCCGAGAACGTCAGGGCGACGTTGTGCCAGGTGCCGGTGCCGGGCGCGGCCACGGTACCGCTGCGCAGGGTCGTCATGGCGTTGTTGACGTCGTTGCGCAGCAGTGTCCAGGCGCCGGTGTTCGACAGGCGCAGGTAGTACGCGTTGAGGCCCGCTGGCCCGAACGCGTGCTGGGTGCCGGCCCGGCCGATCACCTCGACGTAACCCGCCTGCTCCAGCAGCACGTCGGTCGACACCTTGTAGTTGCTCCAGCCCAGGTCGCCCAGCAGCGCGTACGGGTCGCTGAGGTCGTCCCAGGTGATCGGGGCCCGCGGCGACATCTGCCGCACGCACTTCGTCCCGCCGCACTGGGCGATCTCGAAGGCGCCCTGCATGTCCGCGAGATACTTCGCCTCGCGCCCGATCGTGTACCCGTTGAAGTCATCGGTGTACGGCAGCCCCAGGCTCCCGGCGGCCGGGGACGTCGCGGTGCCCTTGCCCTGGCCGGTGGTGGTGCTGAGCGTGTACACCCGGCCGGGCTGCAGCGTCACCGTGAACGTGCTGCCGGACGGGGTCACGTCGGTGGTGTGCGCGAAGTAGTCGGCCTGGTTGGTGCTGCTCAGCAGCGACGACCACACGTGCACGGCCCCGGTCGACAGGCCGCCGGTGACGGTCGCGGTGAACGGCTGCGCGGCGGTGGCGTCCATCGTCTCGATGACGACGCTGTAGTTGCCGGTGTTCGGGTCGCGCATGGTGACGTACGAGCCGTTGGCCCGGTTGCCGCCGAGGTAGCCCGACGCCGAGTCGAGGTAGCGCCAGCCCGGGGCGGTGAACTGCGTGGTGTGGGCCATGACCCAGGTGTTCTTGCCGACCGAGTAGTTGCCGGACCACGGCTGGGCGGCCAGGGCCACGCCCATCGTCGGGAACGGGATGTTCGGGGTGATCGCCGCGATGACCGGCCAGTTGATGTACGCGGTCATCTTCCCGTCGATGTACCCGCGGTTGATGCCGCGGGCCAGGGCGACGGCGCCGAGGTTGTAGTCGTCGGAGCCGTTCTCGCTCGCCCAGACCTTCTTGCCGCTGTTGACGGCGTTGGTACTGCTGGGGCAGTTGGTCTGGGCCCCGCGGTACCCGCAGACGTAGTGCGAGCCGAGCACGTCGACGGCGGCCGCGAACGCCGGGTCGCTCACCACGTCGTTTGCCGGGTTCCAGCTGGTGTCGTCGGCGACGACCTTGACGTTGCTGTACCCGTGGCCGTTGAGCGCGGTCTTCAGCCGCTCGTACCAGCCCTTGTCGTAGCCGCGCTCGTTCCAGCCGCCGATGTAGTCGAACGTCAGGCCGTGGCTGTTCTTTGCGCAGTCCAGGAAGCTGATGTAGTAGTTGATCATGTCGTCGGACCAGAAGTTGCCGTTGCCGATCCAGCCGGGCGCGCCCCAGGCGAGGGCGTACAGCTTGATCTGCGGGTTCCGGGCCCGCGCCTGCTCGGCCAGCCACCATTCGTAGCCGCGGTTGCAGTTGAGGTCGCTCGCGGTGTGCTGGTGGCTGGGCTCGGCGCCGCTTGTCGAGTTGGTGTCGCCGCCGACCTCGACCTTCATCATCTGCATGGCGGCGCCGTAGCCGGGCTTGAACAGGTAGTCGAGGATCTGGGAGCGTTGCGGCTCCGGGTAGTCGTAGAGCAGGCGGCTGTTGCCGCCGCCCCCGGAGATGGCGCCGACGCCGTCGAACGTGCGCCCGGCGGCGGACCCGTTGATGGTGACGGTGGTGGCCGCGGCCGCGGGCCCGGTGCTGATCAGCTGGGCGGCGACGAGACAGAGCGCGGCGACCAGGGCAAGACGTGCCTTCATGTGCGGTCCTCCATGGCGGTGGGGTGAACCACGACCAGATTCCCACAAATATCTACACACATCTACAATGAGTCGTGTCGATTTCGTTTGATGTTTTTGCTGGAGCGAGGCCGGCCGCTTTGGACATCGGCGGCACCTGGACGCGCGTACGGTACGGGGACGCGACCACCCGCTTCCCGACCGAGCCGGACTACGACCGCCAGCTGGCGGCCCTGATCGCGGCCGTGCCGCCGGGCGCGCCCGCGATCGGCGTGTCCTTCGGCGGCCGCGTCACCCCGGCGGGCGAGGTCCGGGTGGCCCTGAACCTGCGCGGCTACGAGGGCCGCCCGCTCGCCGCCGACCTGTCCACCGCCCTGGGCGCGCCCGTCCGGACCGCGCACGACGCGACCTGCGGCCTGCTCGGCGAGTGCCACGCCGGCGCGCTGCGGGGCCACGACCGCTGCGGCTACCTGACCCTGTCCACGGGCGTCGGCGCGGCCCTGCGCCTGGGCGGCGTCTGGCTGACGACGGAGGCGGGCCACCAGCTCGTGGCGGGCAACGACCACCCGTGCGACTGCGGCCAGACCGGCTGCCTGCAGACCCTGATCGGCGGCGGCGCCCTGCACCGCCGCCTGGGCCGCCCCTTGTCGGACGTCCACGACGAGCACTTCTGGCGCGCGTACGCCGAGAGCCTGGCCCTGGGCGTGGCGAACTTCGCCCTGAGCGCGGGCCTGGAGGCGGTCGCCCTGGGCGGCGCGATCCCCTTGAGCCGGGCCGAGCTGTGGCCGTCGCTGCGCGGGGCGCTCGCCCGGATCCTGACCTACCAGCGGGTCACGGTGCTCCCGGCCGAACTGGGCGAGACGGCCCCACTGACCGGCGCGGCCCTCCTGCCGTCACTGCCCCCGGACGCGATCCTGCACTGACTCCCACCGACCCGCAGATGTCTCCGGCCCGTCTGGACCTAGCGCGGCCCGACGAGGAAGACTGCGCAGCGTGACCGCAGCCTTCTTCCGAGAGACTCCGCCGCTCCAACTGCGTGCCGTCGAGGCGATCGAGCGGGCCATCGCGGTCGACGAAACCAGAATGCGGGTTCTTCTGGCGCCCGGCTCAGGGAAGTCGGCCGTCGTCGCGCACATCGGGATGCGATTCACCGCACACGCGACGTCTACCTGAGCGGTGCGGACGAGGACCGCGGCGTGATCGCTCGCCTCACCATGGCTCTGCGTGAGGCCGGCATCAAGGTCCCTGAGACGACGGCGGTCGTGCCGCCGAACATCGCTCCCGGCGACGTATTCGTGCCGGTGTTGTCGCCCAACAGCGTGGAAGGTCCGCTCGTCGACGACTACATCAGCGAGTTGCTCGAATCGGCGCGATGTGGATGTCGTACCCGTGGTTGCCGAATATTGCGCGATCCCAGCGCGGCTCGCAGGCCGAGTTCCGGTCGATGTCACCGCCGGCGCCGATGGGCTGCTGCGGCGGCTTCGAGAGCAAGGTCATCCTATTTCTGACGTCCGCTCATCTACGGGAGATGCTGGACATGAAGGATCGCGGCGACGACCCCACCGATCTCATGTCGAGGGCGACGTTGACGGAGCGATAGGTGTCCGGCTCCGTCTGCCGCAACGTGCGCAGCCACTGGCGAACCTCGACGGTGGTCTTGATCGTCCAACGGCTCGTGGGATCCGGGGGCCGCATCAACTATAGCCCGAGCTAAACGGCGCGGGTGGTTCGACCACCTTCCATCGCGGACGTCGACCGCAATGCGGCAGTCGTGCTGTGTGCCGGGGTGGTGGGGTCCAAGGAGGACTTCGTGCCCGTGCTGCCCGCGCCGTCGCGCTCACCCGGCCCGAGCTGCTGCTCTCCGTCACGCCCATCGGGGCCGGGCCCGGGATGGACGGGGCCAAGCACCGCCGGCTGCTGTCCGGGTTCGACGCGACGCTCGCGCTGCAGGGGGCCGCTCGAGGCCCTGGCGGCCGAGCGGGAGGCCGGGCTGCTGCCGGTGGTGCGGCGGCTGCGGCCCGACCTCGGCGAGCAGTACCTCGGCGACCTGGCCCTGCTGTTCGCTGGGCCCTGCACCTGCGCGGCTGTTCGCTGGGCCCTGCACCTGCGCGGCGACCAGGTGCTCGTCGCGGTACCGCGGCCGCTGCACCAGCAGGTCCGCCGGGCCGGCCTGACCGCGGCCGTCGTCGGCGGCGACGCCTCGTTCTTCGAGCTGTGGCCGTCCGGCCGCGACCTCGTCGGGAACAACCAGGTGCTGCCCGGCTGCGCGCTCTTCGTGCACCACGGCGGGTCGGGCAGCTCGATGGCGGCCTCGATGCGCGCGGCCGGCGCCGCCCGGGTCGTGCCGTTCCCGGAGCGCTGCGCGCAGGCCGTGCGCGTCGAGGCCGCCAAGCTGCTCTCCGACGACGGCTACCACGTGCGGGCCGCGGAGCTGGTGGCCGAGATCGCCGCGATGCCGTCGCCGTCCGCCGTCGCCGAGACGATCGCGCGTACTGCTTAGGTAGTACGACCTCGCGCGGACGACGCGGGTCCGCGGCGCGCCTAGCGTCACCGATCGTGACGAGTAGCAGTGGTACCGCGGCCGTCCGGGCCGCCGACGTGGTGAAGGTGTACGGGCGCGGCGACACCGCGGTGCGGGCGCTCGACGGGGTCGGGGTCGAGTTCGCGGCCGGGGAGTTCACCGCCGTGATGGGGCCGTCCGGCTCCGGCAAGTCGACGCTCATGCACTGCCTGGCCGGGCTCGACGCCGTCGACGGCGGCTCGGTGCGCATCGGCGGCACCGAGATCACCGGGCTGTCCGACCGGGCGCTCACCCGGCTGCGGCGCGAGCGGGTCGGGTTCGTGTTCCAGTCGTTCAACCTGCTGCCGACGCTCACCGCGGAGCAGAACATCACGCTGCCGCTCGACCTCGCCGGCCGCAAGCCCGACCCGGGCTGGCTGCGCGAGCTGGTGACCACGCTCGGCCTCGCCGACCGGCTCCGGCACCGGCCCGACGAGCTCTCCGGCGGCCAGCAGCAGCGGGTGGCGTGCGCGCGGGCGCTGCTGAGCCGGCCCGACGTCGTCTTCGCCGACGAGCCGACCGGCAACCTCGACTCGCGCACCGGGGCCGGGCTGCTGGAGTTCCTGCGCCGCAGCGTGCGGGAGCTGGGCCAGACGATCGTCATGGTGACCCACGACCCGGTCGCGGCCGGGCACGCCGACCGGGCGGTGCTGCTCGCCGACGGGCGGATCGTCGACGAGATCCACCGGCCCGACGCGGACTCGGTCCTCGCCGGGCTGCGCCGGCTGGGGGGCTGACGTGCTGCGCACCGCGATCGCCGGGCTGCGGGTCCGGCGCCTCGTACCCACCCTCGTCGCCGTGGTGCTCGCGGTGGCCTTCGTCGCCGGGACGCTCATCTACCGCGACACGGCTCAGGCCGCGCTCTACGACGAGTACGCCCGCGCCGCCCGCGACGTGGGGGCCGCCGTCACCGCCCGCGGCGACGCCCGGCTGGACCCGTCCACTCTGGACCGTACGCGGGCCGACGCCGGCGTGGCCGCGGCCGACGGGCGCCGGGCCGAGCGGCTGCCGCTGCTGGACCGGCGGGGCCGGCTCGTGACCGACCTCGGCGAGCCCGGCTACGGCGTCAACGCCGGCACCGTCGCGCGGCTGCGGCCGTTCGACGTCCACAGTGGACGCCTGCCGGATATGACCGGCGAGGCGGCGCTCGACGCGCGGACCGCCGGGCGCATCGGCGTCGCGGCCGGCGACGAGATCACCGTGATCGACGCGGGGGAGGGGCGGCAGCGGCTGCGCGTGGTCGGCCTCGTCGACGTCACCGGCTTCCGCGGCGGGCGCACCTCCACCGTGGTCGTCACCGACGCCGAGCTGACCCGGCTGACCGGCGCCACCGGCTACCGCGAGGTGGTCGCCGCGCTGCGGCCGGGTGCCGACGCGAACGCCGTGCGCGACCGGCTCGGTGCCGGTTCCGACGCGCGGGCGCGGACCGGCCGGCAGCTGCGCGACGACCTGGCCAAGGCCGCCTCCGGGCAGCTCGGCGGGCTGCTCGTGGGCCTGGGCCTGTTCGCGCTCGTGGCCGTGCTCGTCGCCGGCTTCGTCATCGTCAACACGTTCACCATCCTCATGGCCCAGCGGCTGCGCGAGACCGCGCTGCTGCGCTGCGTCGGGGCCGGGCGCGGGCAGGTGTTCCGGCTCGTGCTCGCCGAGGCGGCGCTCGTCGGCGGGGCCGGCGCGGTGCTCGGCACCGGGCTCGGCGTGCTCGTCGCGCTGACCCTGTCCCGGCTCTCCCCGCTGCTCGGGCTGCCGGCCGGCGGTGTGGTGCTTACCGCGCCGCCGCTGCTGGCCGGGACGGCCCTCGGCCTGCTGGTCACCGTCGGCGCCGCGGTCGCCCCGGCCCTGCGGGCGGCGCGGGTCCGGCCGATGGCGGCGCTGCGGGCCGCGGTGCCGGAGTCCGGCGCATTCCGGCGTACCACGCTGGTGCTGGCCGGGCTCGCCGCGCTGGGCGGCACCGCGCTCACCGCCGCCGGGCTGCGCGGCACCGGCGGGGCGCTCGGGGCGATGGTGCTGGTGATGCTCGGCGGCATCGGCAACTTCGCGGCCCTGCTGCTGCTCATGCCCCGCCTCGTCGGGCCGGTCGTGCGGGCGCTCGGGTGGCTGCCGGGGCGGCTGTTCGGGGTACCGGCGAAGATGGCGGCGGCGAACGCGGCCCGCCACCCGGGGCGGACCGCGGCCACGACGGCGACCCTGCTCATCGGCGTCGCGCTGATGGCCGGCGGCGGGACCGTCGCCGCCACCGCCAACCGGACCGCCGACGCCCAGCTGAACCGGGCGTTCCCGGTCGACTACCTGCTCACCCCGTCGGTGCCGGGCGACCTCGTGCCGGCCGCGGTCGCGGGCGAGGTGCGCGCGGCCGGCTTCCCGGTCGTCGCGCCGGTGCGCCAGGGCCAGGCCGGCGACGTGCTGGTCGGCACCGTCGATCCGCAGGCGTATGCCGTCGCCGCGGGGCTCGGCCCGGGTACCGCCGTCGTGGCCGCCGCCGGCGAGGTCCACGCCACTGCGGGGGAGCGGCTCGACCTCGTCGCCGGGGACCGCCGGCTCACCGTGACCGTCGCCGCGGTCGCGCAGAGCTCCAGCCTCGTCGGCGACGTGGTGCTGTCGGACGCCGACTTCGCCGCGCTGTTCCCCGGCGTCCACGACGACGCGCTCGTGCTCGTCAAGGCCGCCCCCGGGCAGTCCGCGGCGGCCGCCCGGCAGCGCCTCGACGACACCCTCGCCACCCACCCGCTGGTGCAGGTGGCCGACCTGGCCGAGGTGCGCGACGAGCGCAACGCCGAGATCCGCCAGATGGTCGCGATCATCGCCGCCCTGCTCGCGTTCGCGCTGGTCATCGCGGTCATCGGGATCGGCAACACGCTGTCGCTGTCGGTGCTGGAGCGGGCCCGGGAGTCGTGGCTGGTGCGGGCGCTGGGCCTGACCCGCGGGCAGCTGCGCGCCACGCTGCTGACCGAGGCGCTGCTCATGGCCCTGGCCGGGGCGCTCGGCGGGGTGGCGTTCGGGGTGCTGTACGGGTGGCTCACGGCGAAGGCGGCCTTCGGGGCGGTACAGCCGCTGCTGAGCGTGCCCGTGGGCCAGCTGGCCGGGTTCGTGGGCCTCGCGGCTGCCGCGGCCGTGCTCGCCGCGGTCCTGCCGGCCCGGCGCGCCGCCCGTGCTTAGGCCCCGCCCTGCCGGTCATGCCGGCCTGCGCCGGGCCCAGACCCTCGCCCGGGCCGGCCCGGCGCGCTGCGGCGAGCCGGCCCGCCCAAGGCGCTGCGCGCACCCCGCGAAGGCCGGGTTACAACACCGGTAGCCAGGCCTCCGCGGGGCACACGCAGGCGAAATCTGGACTCCGTCGCGGCTCGGCATGACCGACAGGACAGGACCTAATCTGGACAGCGTGAGGGCGAGATTGTTCGACATCGGGGTCACGGCGTGCGTGCTGGCGCTGCTGTACCTCGAGCGCGATCTCGCCCGCCCGCCCGCCGTCGCCGCGATCCTGGCCGCGATGGCGCTCGTGCTGCTGTTCCGGCGGGCCTACCCGGTGCCGGTGGCCGTGGTGGTCTGCGGGCTCGCCCTCGCGCAGCTGGCGGTCCGCCCGGCGGTGCGGATGGTCGACATCGCCGCGCTCATCGCGATGTACTCCGTGGTGAAGTACCAGCCAAGGCTGTTCTGGGGCGGCGTGGCCGGCGCGGGCGCGGGGGTCGGGGTCGTGCTGGCCGCCGCGACCGAGCGGCGCAACAACGGCAACTTCTGGACGGTGTTCGCCGTGCTCGGCGCGATCACCGTCGCCGCCTGGGTGACCGCCTTCTCGGTGCGCACCCGCCGGCTCTACGTGGCCTCCCTCGAGGAGCGGACCGCGACCCTGGAGCGCGAGCGCGACCATCTCGCCCGGCTCACCGCCGCCGACGAGCGAGCCGCCATCGCGCGGGAGCTGCACGACGTCGTCGCCCACAGCCTGAGCGTCATGATCGTGCAGGCGGACGGCGCGGCGTACACCCTCGATCCCGCGGCGACGCAGGCGCGGCAGGCCCTCGACACCATCGCGGCCACCGGCCGGGACGCGCTCACCGACATGCGCCGGGTGCTGTCGGTGCTGCGCGGGCCCTCCGCGGACGATCGGCGCCGGGTGGGCCTCGCCGACGTGGCCGAGCTCGCGGCCGCCTCCGGGCTGCCGCTGCGCGTGCTCGGCGCGGCGGGGCCGCTCGGGGCGGCCGAGGAGCTGACCGCGTACCGGATCGTGCAGGAGTCGATGACGAACACGCTGCGGCACGCGGGCGCCGGGGCGACGCTGACGGTACGGCTGGAGCGCGCCGGCGGCCGGCTGACGATCACGGCCACCGACGACGGCCGCGGGCCCGCGCCGGCCGGCGAGCCCGGGCACGGGCTGGTGGGGATGCGGGAGCGGGTGGCCATGCACGGCGGGACGTTCGCGGCCGGGCCGCTCGACGAGGGCGGGTGGCAGGTGCGGGCCTCGATCCCGGTGTCCGGATGATCCGGCTCTTCGTCGTCGACGACCAGGACCTCGTCCGGGCCGGGTTCCGGATGATCCTGTCCGCCCAGCCCGACATGACCGTCGTGGGGGAGGCCGGCGACGGGGCGGAGGCGCTGCGGCTCCTGCGGGACACCCCGGCCGACGTGGTGGTCATGGACATCCGCATGCCGGTGATGGACGGGGTCGCCGCGACCGCCCGGCTCGCCGCCCGGCCGGACGCGCCCCGGGTACTGGTGCTCACCACCTTCGACACCGACGAGGACGCCTTCGCCGCGCTGCAGGCCGGGGCGAGCGGGTTCCTGCTCAAGAACGCGCCCCCGGCCGACCTGCTCGCCGCGATCCGGGTGGTCGCGGCCGGCGACGCCGTCGTGGCGCCAAGCGTGACCCGGCGCCTGCTGGACCGGTTCGTGGTGCCCGCCCCGGCGCCGGCCCGGGCCCCGGCCGGGACCGGCCGGCTCGACCTGCTCACCGACCGGGAGCGGCAGGTGCTGCTGCTGGTCGCGGAGGGGCTGTCGAACGCGGAGATCGGCGAACGGCTGCGCGTCGCCGAGACGACGGTCAAGACCCACGTCGGGCGGGTGCTGACCAAGCTGGGGCTGCGGGACCGGGTTCAGCTCGTGGTGCTCGCCTACGAGACCGGATTGGTGCGTCCATCGGTCTGAGTCTTGCGAAGATGAGTCTAGATATTGCGCGCTCGTGTCGCTGGCGTTACCGTCCCTCTTGCACCGACCAAACCGCCGACCGGTGCATCCCCCGTTCAGCGCACTGAGTAGAGGCCCCCGCCGCCGCCAACCGGGGGTCCGACCGTGCGCCCGGCCCGTCGAAAGTTGGCACCCCCATGCGCATTCCCAGATTGAGGCCCAGGGCGCGGACCGCGGCCCTCGTCGCCGGCGCCACCCTGGCCGCCGCCGGCGTTGCCGTCTACGTCGCGACCCCGGCCCTCGCGGCCGCGACCGGCGGCGTGGGCGCGACCCTGCCCTACGTCGAGGTACAGGCCGAGAACGCCTCGACCAACGGCACCGTCATCGGCCCCAGCGCGGCATACAACACGCTGCCGGCGGAGGCCTCCTACCGCAAGGCCGTCACGCTGCAGGGCCAGGGCAAGTACGTCGAGTTCACCACCCCGGTGGCGACGAACTCGCTCGTGTTCCGCTACAGCATCCCGGACACCGCGGGCGGCTCGGTCTACACAGCGCCGCTGTCGCTGTACATCAACGGCACGCGCAGCACGAACTTCACCCTGACGAACGCGTACAGCTGGTACTACAGCAGCTACCCGTTCAGCAACCAGCCGGGCAGCAACCCGCACCACTTCTACGACGAGGTCAACCGGCTGTTCCCGACCACCTATCCGGCCGGGACGAAGTTCAAGCTGCAGGTCGACTCCGACTCGACCGCGTCGTCGTACACCGTCGACTTCGCCGACTTCGAGAACGTCGGCGCGGCGCTGGCCCAGCCGTCGGGCTCGGTCTCGATCACCAGCAAGGGGGCCGACCCGACCGGCGTGCAGGACTCGACCGCCGCGATGAACTCGGCGATCGCCTCGGCCGGGGCCGGCGGCACCGTGTGGATCCCCGAGGGCACGTTCAAGATCCTCGGCCACATCGCGGTCAACAACATCACCATCAAGGGCGCCGGCATGTGGCGCTCGCGCACCACCGGTGACCGCATCGGCTTCTACGGCAACTACGCGCCGACGCCGAGCAGCAACGTGCACCTGTCGGACTTCGCCATCTTCGGCAACGTCCAGGAGCGCAACGACTCCGACCAGGTCAACGGCATCGGCGGGGCGATGAGCAACTCCACCGTCGACCGGGTCTGGATCGAGCACACCAAGGTCGGCGCCTGGATGGACGGGCCGTTCGACAAGCTGGTGATGAGCGGGCTGCGGCTGCGCAACTTCACCGCCGACGGCGTGAACTTCCACAACGGCGTCACCAACTCGCGGGTCACCAACAGCGACGTGCGCAACGCCGGCGACGACGGCCTGGCCACCTGGGCCGAGCAGAACGCCGACGCGAACGACTCGTTCGACCACAACACGGTGCAGTACCCGATCCTGGCCAACGGCATCGCGATCTACGGCGGCCACGACAACTTCGTGACCGACAACCGGGTCGTCGACGCCGGCCTCACCCAGGGCGGTGGCATCCACGTCGCGCAGCGCTTCGCCTCCACGACGCTGGGCCGCACCGACGTGCTGCGCAACACGATCATCCGCTCCGGCAGCCTCGACCCGAACTGGCAGTTCGGCGTCGGCGCGCTGTGGTTCGACGCCCGCGACGGCGTGATGAACGGCCTGACCAACGTCGACGACATCCTGATCCAGCAGAGCCCGTTCGAGGCCATCCAGTTCGTCTCCGGCTCGAACATCTCCAACGTGAAGATCAACAACGCGACCATCCAGAACACCGGCACCTGGGCGATCCAGGAGCAGGTCGGCGGGGCCGCGACGATCAGCAACTCCACCGCCACCGGCGTACAGGCCCCGGCCGCGATCTACAACTGCGGCGTCGGCTTCACGCTCACCGACGGCGGCGGCAACAGCGGCCTGTCCACCACCGCGTGCTCGAACCTGCAGACCCCGACCTTCCCGCCGTACCTGCCCGACAACGGCTCGAGCATCAACATCAGCCCGGCCGCGGTCGGCTTCGGCTCGGTCGTCACCGGCTCGACCAGCGCCGCCCAGGCGGTCACGGTCACCAACTCCGGCAGCGGCGCGGCCCCGGTCGGCACCATCGCGGTCAGCGGCGACTTCGCGCAGACCAACAACTGCGGCAGCAGCATCGCCGCCGGCGCGTCCTGCACCGTGAGCGTCACGTTCCACCCGGCGGCGGCGGGCTCGCGCACCGGTACCCTCACCGTCACCGCGTCGGGCATCACCAACACCGTGCCCCTGTCCGGCACCGGTGTCGCCCCCGGCCCGATCGTGAACGCCAACCCGGGCAGCCTGAGCTTCGGCGGTACCGTCGTGGGCACCTCCGCGGCCGCCCAGACGGTCACCCTCGACAACTCGGGCACCACCGCGGCCACCGTCTCCGGCATCGCGACCTCCGGTGACTTCAGCCAGACCAACACCTGCGGCAGCAGCATCGCCGTGGGCGCGTCCTGCATCGTGACCGTCAAGTTCACCCCGACGGCCTCGGGCTCGCGCACCGGTTCGCTGACCGTCACCAGCAGCGCCAACAACAGCCCGACCGTCGTGGGCCTGACCGGCTCCGGCATCGGCACCGACACCAACATCGCGCTGAACAAGACCGTCACCGCCAGCAGCCAGGTCAACGGCACGCAGGCGCCGAGCACCGCCACCGACGGCAACGCGGCCACCTATTGGGAGAGCAACAACAACGCCTTCCCGCAGTGGGTGCAGGTCGACCTCGGCGCGACCAGCAGCATCGGCAAGGTCACGCTGAAGCTGCCGCCGGACACCGCCTGGGCCACGCGCACGCAGACGCTGTCGATCACCGGCAGCACCGACGGCACCAACTTCAGCACCCTGTCGGCCTCGGCCGGGCGCACCTTCAACCCGGCCTCGGGCAACACGGTCGCCGTCACGGTGCCGGCGACGAACGTCCGCTACGTGCGGGTGAACGTCACCGCCAACACCGGCTGGCCGGCCGCGCAGCTGTCGGAGCTCGAGGTGTACCCCAGCGGCGGCGGCACGCCCAACGCGCCCGTGCTCAGCGCGTCGCCGGCCTCGCTGACGTACGCCTCGCAGGCGCTCAACACCACCAGCGCCGCGCAGTCGGTCACGATCACGAACACCGGCACCGCGGCGGCCTCGGTCTCCGGGGTCAGCGTCTCGGGTGACTTCGCCCAGACCAACAACTGCGGCTCGATCGCCGTCGGCGCCTCGTGCTCCGTCAGCGTGACCTTCCGCCCGACGGCCTCGGGCACCCGCAGCGGCACGCTCACGGTCACCAGCAACGCCAACAACAGCCCGACGACCGTCGCGCTGAGCGGCACCGGCGCCGGCGGCACCACGCCGACGGACCTGGCCGCGGGCAAGGCGACCGCCGAGTCCGGCCACAACGACGTGTACCCCTCGGGCAACGTCGTCGACAACAACCAGAACACCTACTGGGAGAGCGTCAACAACGCCTTCCCGCAGTGGGTGCAGGTCGACCTCGGCTCGGCGCAGAGCGCGTCGCGGGTCGTGCTGCAGCTGCCGGCCGGGTGGGGCGCGCGCACCCAGCGCATCCAGCTCCAGGGCAGCACCAACGGCTCGTCGTTCACGGAGCTCAAGGCGGCGGCGGACTACAGCTTCACGCCGGGCGCCAACAACACCGTGACGATCACGTTCACGGCGAGCACGCAGCGGTACTTCCGCCTCACCTTCACGTCGAACACGGGCTGGCCGGCCGGGCAGCTCTCCACCTTCCAGGTGTGGAACGTCTGAGGTTTCTCCCTTCGAGGCGGCGTCACCGGGGCCTGCGGGCTCCGGTGGCGCCGCCTCCGTGTCGCATGGAACCGTTCCGCCCGTCGCGGCCTTTGTGTGGCTGACGGCGACGAGAAGCCACCCGGCCGGCGCCGGAGCGCCTACCCGCGACGGCGAGCCCGGTCGGCGCGACGCCGCCGACGCCCCGGCTGGTCGACGGCAACATCGTGGCCGGCCGGGTCGTCGTCCCGGTCCCCGTGGGCTGGCGGGTGGTCCCGCCCTGAGGCTTACATGCGGCGCGTGATGACCCGCGCGGCCTGGCGGGCCGGCCGGCGCCTCCGGCGCGAGGTCCCCGCGGCCACCCTTCCCGAGCCGTCGCCGGCCGACCCGTACGACGGCCTCGACACCGCCCACCTCGTCCTCGCCGCGCTGCGCCGCCTGGCGCCCCGCCAGCGAACAGTGCTGCTGCTGCGGTACTGGACCGGCCTGTCCGAACGCGAAATCGCCAACGAGCTGGGCTGCTCGGCAGGCACGGTCAAGAGCCGCGCCAGCCGGGCCATCGCGGCGCTCGGCGCCGGCGGGCCGCTCGCCCGGGCCTTCGGCCCCGCCGGACGCCTGGCGTCCTCGCGGGGGACGGGTTCGGTGAACCCTTGACATAACTATTGACGGCCCTGAAGGATTACGCGCCGTGGCGGCGCAGCAGACGCATCCCCGCGACCTGTGGCGGCGCCTGAGCGGCACCGCCCGCCGGGTCGCCGAGACGCTGCGCCTGTACGGCCCCCGCACCCGGGCCGAGCTGGTCACCCTGAGCGGCCTTTCCCGCCCCACCGTCTCGGCCGTGCTCACCGACCTCGGCGGCGCCGGGCTCGTCAGCGAGAAGGTCGGCGCCGCGGCCCGCCCCGTCGGCGGCCGCCCCGCCTCCGTGGTGCAGCTGACCCGCCGCGCCGGCATCGCCGTCGGCGCCGACATCGGCCGCCGCCACGTGCGCGTCGCGGTCGCCGACCTCGGGCACGCGGTTATCGCCGAGCGCGGCTCCCGCACCGACTTCGACATCGACGACCGCCCGGCCGACGCCCTCGAGCTGGCCGTCGGCCTGATCGACGCCGCACTCGGCGACATCGGGGCCACCCGCGACGACGTGGTCGGCGTCGGCCTCGGCGTGCCCGCGCCGATCACCCGCGACTGGCGCATCGGCTCGCCGCCGATGCTGCCCGGCTGGGCCGACCTGCGCCCGGCGGACGAGCTCAACGCGCGGCTCGGACTGCCCGTGCGGGTGGACAACGACGCGAACCTGGCCGCCCTCGGCGAGTACGTCTGGGGCGCCGGCCGCGGCTGCACCGACCTCGTCTACGTCAAGCTCGCCACCGGCATCGGCGCCGGCATAGTGCTGGACGGCCGGCTGTACCGCGGCGCCGCCGGCACCGCCGGCGAGCTCGGCCACGTAACCCTTGACGCGCGCGGCGCGGTGTGCCGGTGCGGCAACCGCGGCTGCGTCGAGCTCGCCGTCGGCGGCCGTGCCCTGCTCGCCAACGCCCGCCAGAGCCACCCGGAGCTGCACGACCTCGGCGGCCTCATCGCCTACGCGCACGCCGGCGACCCCGGCTGCCGCCGCCTCATCATCGACGCGGGCACGCAGCTGGGCTACGCCCTGGGCAACCTCGTCAACCTCATCAACCCGCAGCGGGTGCTGCTCGGCGACGAACTGGGCGCCGCGACCGACCTGCTGCGCGCCCCGCTGCAGCGCGGCCTGGCCGAGACCGCCCTCGCCGCCGCGGCGGACGCGGTGGAGGTCGTGCAGAGCGTACTGACCCCACGGGCGGCGGCCCTGGGCGCGGTGGCGCTGGCCCTGGGCATCGATACGGTGCCCTTCGCCACCGCCGACCAGGCCTGAGAAACGCGGAACGCCTCGCCGGTTAGGACGATTGCGCGTCACCCCCGTCGCCATCTCGGATCGGCGGGGGTGTTTGCGCGCATGTTGATCTATATACTGAGGCCCCAGGGGGTCGGATCGGCATGCCGCGGAGGACGAGTGCTGTACTTTTTCCTCAGCTACGCCCGCGGTCCCGACGACCCATACATCAGGCGCTTCTACGACGATCTCTGCAACGAAGTGCGGGCGCACGCCGGGCTCGACCAGACCGATGAGGTCGGATTCTTCGACATTCACAATATCGAGCTGGGCGACCACTGGCCGCAGGCGCTGGTCGACGCGATCGCGAAATGCTCGTGCTTCCTGGCGCTGTACTCCCCGGCGTATTTCCTGAGCCGGCCCTGCGGCAGGGAATGGACGCTGTTCGCGCAGCGGTCGGCCGGGGGCGGCAACCCGCGGGTGCAGGGACTGGTGCCGGTCGTCTGGCTGCCGCCGAAGGAACTGCCCGAGGTGGCGCAGTCCATCCATTACGGCATCGACGTGCAGGAGGCGGCCTACCACCAGCACGGGCTGCGTCAGATGCTGCGATTACACAGCCTCCACGACCCGTACTACGTGTTTCTGAACGCGATCGCGACGCATATCGTCGCCGTGGCGGGGTCGGACCAGGCGCCGCCGTCGGGCCTCTCGGAGCAGGACTTCGCGCGGCTGGACAGCGCCTTCCACCCGCCCGGCCCCGGCGCCGTCTCCGGCTCGGCCGACACGCTGCACTTCGTCGTCGCCGCACCGACCCGGGCCGAGGCCGAGGCCATTGCGCGCGACGGCAGCTTCTACGGCACCGACCCGCTGCACTGGTCGCCGTTCGGGCCCGGCCGGCCGCTGCGGGACTATGCCCAGAAGGTCGCCTCCGAGTACGGGTTCGAGGCGACGTTCGCCGGGCTGGACCAGCTGACCGAACGGATCAAGACGGCGCGGCAGCGCAACCACATCGTCGTGCTGCTCGTGGACCCGTGGTGCGTCGACGTCGCCGCGCACCGCGACCTGCTGCGGGACTACGACCGCCAGCGCGAGCAGGTCTCGGCGATGCTGGTCGTGATGAGCCCGGTCGACGCGCAGACCGAGGCCAACAGCGGCCGCCTCGCGGATCTCATGAGCGAGGTCCTCGGCAGCAGCGAGCGCCGCCTCGGCCAGATCATGTCCCGCCGCAGCATCATCACCGGGCCGTCGTTCGAGGCCGACCTCGCGGTCGTCCTGGCCGAGGCGCGCAACCGGCTCGTCGTCGACGGCCAGATCTCCCGCCGGCCGCCACCCGGCAAGTACCCCCCGCGCCCGATGCTCGAAGGACCGTAGGAGGCACGATGACTGCGACTGAAGAGACGGCGGCGTCCGGCCGGATCGTGACCTTCTATTCGTACAAGGGCGGCTCCGGACGCACGATGACGCTGGCGAACGTGGCCTGGATCCTCGCCAGCAGCGGCAAGCGGGTGCTGGTCGTCGACTGGGACCTGGAGTCGCCCGGCCTGCACCGGTACTTCCACCCGTTCCTGCTCGACAAGGACCTGCGCAACTCCACGGGCGTCATCGAGATGCTCACCGGCTTCGTCACCGCCGCGATGCGGCCCGACCGCGCCGACGACGAGGGCTGGATCGACGCGCAGGCCCGGGTGCGCAACCACGCGGTGTCGCTGGAGTGGCATTCGTTCCCCGGCAAGGGCGGCGTCGATTTACTGCCGTCGGGGCGACAGAACCACGCGTACGCCGCGAGCGTCGGCACGTTCGACTGGCCCAGGTTCTACGACCGGCTCCAGGGCACGGCGTTCATCGACGCCATGGCGCGCGACATGCGCCAGCACTACGACTACGTGCTCGTCGACAGCCGGACCGGCCTGAGCGACGCGGCCGGCGTGTGCACGGTGCTGCTGCCCGACGTCGTGGTCAACTGCTTCACACTGAGCATCCAAAGCATCGACGGCGCCGTCGCGGTGAGCGAGTCGATCCGCAACCAGCGCCCGGACCGCCCGCTGCGGTTCGTGCCGGCGCTGATGCGAGTGGAGGACGCGGAGCAGGTGAAGCTGGAGATCGGCCGGGACCACGCCCGCCGGCGCTTCCGCTCGTTCCTGGAGCACCGCAACCTGGACGAGGCGAACCGGTACTGGGGCGACGTCGAGATCCCGTACAAGCCGTTCTTCGCCTACGAGGAGATCCTCGCGACCTTCGCCGAGCGCCCGCGCCTGGAGACCTCCCTGCTGGCCGCCTACGAGCGGCTGGCCGGCGTGCTGACCGACGGCGACGTGCGGGAGATGCCGGCCATCGAGGAGTCGGAGCGGCGGCAGTGGCTGGCGAAGTTCGAGCGCCCCCGGCCGAGCAGCACCTCCGACGTGCTCATCAGCTACGCCGCGGTGGACCGGATGTGGGCGGAGTGGATCCAGTACCGGCTGCTCGAGGTCGACATGCGGGTGACCCTGCTGGACATCGACTCGGTCACGGGCCCGAACTTCGCGACGGAGGTGGAGCGCGGCCTCGCCAAGGCCGGGCGCACCCTGGTGCTGCTGTCCAAGGACTACGTCTCCTCGCCGCAGGCCGTGCCGCTGTGGCAGCTGCTGGAAAGCCGGACGGCGGCCGGGATGCCCCCGCCGGCGCCGATCCGCCTCGACGGCACCCGCATCGCGCCGCCGTTCACCGAGCGCCTGCCCGTGGATCTGGCCGGCGTGCCGCAGGACCGCGCCCACGAGGCGGTGCTCGGCGCGGTCGGGGCGACCGGGGACTCCGTCGGCCGGTCCGCCGCGACCGACGTCGGCACGGGTCCCCGCTTTCCGGGCGCGCTGCCGCCGATCTGGAACGTGCCGCAGCGCAACGCCGCCTTCACCGGTCGCCGCGACACCCTGGACCAGCTGCGCGACCGGCTGTCGGCCAACATCACCGTGGTTGTGCCCCAGGCCCTCTACGGCCTCGGCGGGGTCGGCAAGACGCAGGTCGCGATCGAGTACGCGTACCGGTTCGCCGCCGACTACGACCTCGTCTGGTGGATCTCCGCCGAGCAGGTCGCCCAGGTCCGCTCGTCGCTGGGCGATCTGTGGGGCCGGCTCGCCGAGAAGCTCAACCTGCAGCAGGAGGCCGACTCCCCGGAGAGCGTGCGGCTGGTCCGGGAGGCGCTGCGCCATGGACGCTTCTCGCCGCGCTGGCTGCTGATCTTCGACAACGTCGGTGAGCCGGAGACGATCCGGGAGTTCCTGCCCCAGGGCCCCGGGCACGTCCTGCTCACCTCCCGCAACCAGGAGTGGGCGCCGCAGGACGCGGAGGTCGTGGAGATCGACACGTTCACCCGGGCCGAGAGCGTCACGCTGCTGACCCGCCGCGTTGCCGGGCTGCCCGCGGCCGCCGCCGAGGCCGTCGCGGCCCGGCTCGGCGACCTGCCGCTGGCGATCGAGCAGGCGGCGGCGTGGCTGTCGGAGACGGGCATGCCGGTGGAGCGCTATCTCGAGCTGCTCGACACGCACCCCCTGCGCGTCCTGTCCGAGAACGCGCCGGTCGGCTACGAGCGCACCACGACGGCCACGTTCCAGCTGTCGCTCGACCAGCTGCGCAAGCAGTCCCCGGCCGCGGCCAAGCTGCTGGAGATCTGCGCCTTCTTCGCGCCCGAACCGATTCCGACCGGGCTGCTGTACACCCCGGGCTTCACCGAGCCGCTGCTGCGCTATGACCCGGCGCTGCACGACTCGATCCGGCGGGGCCAGCTGATCCGCCGGATCGGCCGGTACGCCCTGGCCTCCGTCGACACCGGGCAGACGGTGATCCAGATCCACCGGCTCATGCAGGACGTCATCCGGGGCAGCCTGACCGAGGCGGAGCGCGAGGAGAACCGCCGCCACGTCCACCGGGTGCTGGCCACCGCCGAGCGCACCGAGCCCGACGAGCTGAAGGGCTGGCCCACCTACGCCCGGCTGCTGCCCCACGTCCGTGGCTCCCAGGCCCAGCACTCGCCGGAAGGGGCGGTCCGCCTGTTCGTCGCGGACGTGGTGCGGTACCTGTGGTTCCGGGGCGACTTCCCCAGCAGCCAGGAGCTCGCCGAGGAGACCGTCGCGATCTGGCGGGCCGATCCGGCTATCGGCGAGGACCCCATCACGCTGCTGGTCGACTTCCACCTGGGCAACGCACTGCGTTCGCAGGCCGAGTACGACCGGGCCCTGGCGATCGACAGCCGGGCCCTGGAGCTGCTCAAGGAGAAGGTCGAGGACCGCGACGACCCCTACATCGTCATGGTCGCCGGCGGCCTCGCCGCCGACCTGCGCGCCCTGGGCCGCTACGACGAGGCGAAGGTGCTGGCCGAGGACACGTACAAGCGGGCGAAGCGCACGTTCGGTGACGAGCACGACAAGACCCTGCTGGCCGAGAACAACCTGGCGGTCTCCCTGCGGCTGGTCGGGGACTTCGCGGGCGCGGCCGACCTCGACGAGGACCAGCTCACCCGCCGCCGGAACAACAGCAGCTTCGGCAAGGAGCACCCCCACACGCTGCTCGCGGCGAACAATTTCGCGCACGACCTGCGGGCGCTCGGGCGCTTCGCGATGTCACGGCAGGTGCTGGACGACATCCTGCCGATCTACCGGAGGGCCTTCGGCGACTCGTCGGCGCCGACGCTGCGCGCGGCAAAGAACCTGGCCGTGACCCTCCGCAAGCTCGGCGAGGTCCACGCGGCGCAGCAGCTGACCGCCGACACCCTGCAGCGTTACCGCGAGCTTCACGGCGAGGACCATCCGGACACCCTGTCCTGCCTGATGAACGCTGCCTTCGAGGAGTCGGCGCAGTACCGCAACGAGGAGGCCGAGCGCATCGCCCGCCAGGTTCTGGCCGGTTACGAGCGCCTCGCCCACCTCTTCGACGAGCGCCACCCGTTCCGCGTGGCCGCGCTCAACAATCTGGCGATCTTCGTGCGGATCAACGGCCGGCTCGCCGAGGCCCGGGAGCTCTCGGAGCAGGCGTCCCGCCTCTTCGAGGAGGCGCTCGGCCCGAGGCACCCCTACACCCTGTCCAGCCGGATCAACCTCGCCAACGTCGTGTTCGACGAGGATGACCTGCTCGGCGCCCGGAACATCGACGAGAACGTCTGGGACGGGCTGAAGGAGGTGCTGGGCGCCGACAACCCGGACACCCTGGCCGCGGCCTGGAACCTGGTGGTGTCGCGCCGGGCGACCGGCGACGAGGCGAGCGGCGACCAGCTCTTCGCGACCACGCTCGCGCGTAGCGCGGAGACGCTCGGCCCCGCGCACCCCAACACCGTGGCGCTGCAGGAGGGGCGTCGCCGGCTCAACTGCGACATCTCGCCGCCGCCGACGTAGCCGGACCGGGCCGGGGCCGCGACCGCGGCCCCGGCCGGGTGTTCGCGGCCGGAAACGACCGACGCCCGGCGAGACCGCAGGGTGCGCGGTATCGGCCGGGCGGCTCGGGTCGGGGGTCGGTCAGAGGGCGGAGCCGAACGCGGAGACCGTAAGCAGGTCACGCTCGCGCGGATCGAACAGCCGCTTCATCACGACGTTCAGCGTGGTTCGCTCCGGGCCCTCGGGCTCGGACAGCAATGTCGCCAGCGGTGCCGACGCGAGATCCAGCAACGGAGCCTGGATCGAGGCCGGCACGGCCGCGTCGGCCGCCTTCTGCATGCTTCACCTCAGGTGAGAAAAGTGTGTGTTGGAGAGTCGTGGTTTTGCGAAACCGTCGGCAGGGGGCCAGGATCGGTCACGCGGTGTGAAGCCACCATCAAGACTGGCCGACGACCGGGCACGGCACGTCACCGTGCTGGGATGAGCACCCGCTACTACGGATGTTGCGGATGTCGACATCGCCGGCTCTCCGCCAGGGCAAAATCCACGCCTTGCAGTATGGCACAAGAGCTCTTCGGAATTGGTCCCGAGCTCATAACTTACCGGCGAGTCGCATCACCTGACTTGCGGCGCCGGCATTGTTGTCGTGCTGCATCTTCTGGACGACATTGCGCAGCAGCTCAGGGCGGGTCCGAAGGATCCGCGTGGCCGGATCGCTCGAATCCGGACCGTTCCGCCGCTCGGCGGTGAGGGTGCGGGCCACCGCGAGGCCGATCCAGGCGTCGTCGTCGGCGGCGTCGGCGTCGAGGCGGGCCAGGCAGGCCCGCTCGGCTCCGATTGCGTCGCCGCCGAGCAGCATCATGCCTGCCGAGACGGGATCAGGGCCAGACGGCCTCACCATGTCGGTCCGGCCGTCGAGCCATCGATGCATCTCACCGAGGATCCCGGGCGCGCCGGCTGGTCCGCGGACCGTGCCGGGGCGGATCTCTCCGCGCTCGGCGAACTCGCCGGGGGCGGCACCGAAACGCACGTACCTTAGGAATCGTTCAGTTTCCTCGGCGCTCGCCCGGGCATTGATGAGCAGCCAGCGCACGGCCTGGGCGGTGACAAACAATCGGGTTCGCGAAAGAATTACGGGGTCGATCTGCTCAGCTTCCCAGCCGTCCAGCGTGGCCCGCAGATCGCGCACGAAATTCATACCCGGGTTTGTCAGTTCGGCGCTGTCCGCCAGGGCATCGACGGCGATCTGGTTCATGGCGCGCCAGTACGCGAACTGTGCGGCCGCCCGCCGGGTGTCGGCATCCCGACCGCGTCGTCGTTGCCGCCAATAGTCGGTCACCCCGGCGTGCGCGTAGATGCCCTGCAGCAGCGCCCCGGCCGGGCGGGGATCGAGGCGCCAGGGCGCGTGGAAGACCGCGCCCGCGGTGCGCCGGTGCAGATCGACCAGGTCGAGCAGGGCGCCGAGCTTGGCGTGCATGTGCTCGTGGATCAGCAGCAGGGCCAGATCCGCCGCGGTGTCCGGGATCGACAACCCGACCGAGCCGCACGCGTGCCGTGACGCGGCACTGATCATCGTGCCGTTCTCCGGGGTGGCGAGCGGGACGATCGAGCGAAGGCTGTGCCGGATACCGACGGCGTGGCCGGGGTGCTCCTGCTCGATCAGCTGCCAGGCCTCGACGAGCAGCTTCTCGAGGTGATGCGCGCGGGCCTCGCCGAGGTACGCCAGCGGCGGCGATTCGTAGCAGTGCCGGAACGGATCGAGGTCCTCGACGGCGAGGCGCCAGCCGCCGGCCAGCGGCACCGAACGGCGCGGCTGCCAGCCCGGGCCGTCGAGCTCGACGACGGTGCCCGACGCGCCCGTGAACCGGACGCCGGATGCGGTGGCGCAGACGTGCGCCCGGCCCTCACCCAGCCCGGTCGCGCGGCCGAGCCCCGGCACGCTCGCCGCGCCCTCGAGCGTCGGCAGCTCGATGTCGAAGGGCAGCCCCGCCGCGATCGCCCCGGCGGCCGCATAGGAGGAGAGGTGCCCGAGGAGGTCAGTGAGGTCCTCCGCGGACCCCTCGTCGCGGTCGGCGAGCCGGTGCAGGCACAGCGTCGCCCAGGCGTCGAGGTGCGGATGGGCGAGCACGCCCGCCACGGCGTCGGGTGCGCTCGCCTCGGCCCGGGTGAGCAGCGCGGCCGCGGTGCCCAACGGCCCGGCGTACGGCGTCGGGGCCGCCACCCGCAGCACCATCGCGATCAGGGCCTTGCGCTTGGCCAGCTGGCCGGCGGCGAGCACGGCCATGGCGCCGGCGTCGCCGTATCCGGCGGCGATCCCCCCGAACTGCTCCTGGGTGAGCGAGGCTCGCACCGTGCTCACCGCCCGGCCGCCGCGGCCTGGGCGAGGTCCGCGCGAACGCGGGACGCGATGTGGTTGATGAGCGTCAGCAGGTCGTCGCAGTAGACCGACGGGTTGTCGAAGCCGTTCTCGGCGGAGTACCGGTGCGCGCGGAGCCCGCCACCGCAGACCTGCACCACGGGGCAGGCCTGGCACTTGGCCGAGAGCCGGTACGGCGCGGCGACGGCGAGGTAGTCGAGCAGCTCGTCGAGGCTCTGGCCGCCGACCGTCAGCCCGGTCGCCGGCCCGCCCTCGGTGGTGGTCTTGAGCGCATCGGACTGCTCGTACGATCCGTCGGTCTCGACGGTCACGATCCCCGGCCGCTCGCCGCCGATGGTCTCGGTGTGGCTGGGCCGCCCGAACAGCCGGGCAATGATCGACTCGAACAGACGGATACGGGTGTTCGTCTCGGCCGGCCGGTGGTCGTACCACCGGTCGAACACCTGGATCAGCCAGTTCCCGTAGGCCAGCGGCCGCTCCCGGTCCGGCGGTGGCGTGGTCCAGTTGCCGTGGGGCAGCAGCAGGTCGATGCGCGGTGGCCGGAACGCGAGGAGCGCCTCGAACACCTCGCCGGGGTCGTTGCGCACGTCGATGGTGCACAGGAGGCCGCCGTAGATCCCTGTGTGCGCCGGCTCCATCAACCGTGCGATACCGGCTGAGATCCGGTCGTAGGAGCCCCGCCCGTTCGCGTACCGCCGGTGCCGGTCGGTGGCGGCCGGTCCGCCGTCGACGCTGACCCCGACGCGGACGCCGTACTCGTGGAACAGCTCGAGGAACCGGTCGTCGAGCAGGATGCCGTTGGTCTGGATCGCGAACCGGGTCGCGGGGAATGCGGCGCGGATCTTGCCAAGGGTCGCCGCCAGGACGTCGTGCCCGGCCATCAGGGGTTCCCCGCCGTGCAGGACCACCTCGAGCTCGCGCAGATCATGCCGGCGCGCGTGTTCGTCAATGCGTTCGGCCAGGCGATCCACGGTCGCCGCCGCGATCGTGTTCGGCTGCTCCCGCCAACTCTGATCTATGCTCTCGTACACGTAGCAGTAGTCACAGCTCAGGTTGCAGCGACTGTGCACTTTCAAGATCAGTTGGCGCGTCGGCGAGCCCACGGGGTGTCATCTTCCGCAGAGTTTGAAGTCTTGTCCAGGGATTGGCCAAACATCCCCCGCTGGATTGTGACGCCCACGGACAAGTGCGCCGCCCGGGTCGCCTCACCAATTCTAGGGAGACGGCTTGGAACGCCGTCGATGGGCTCTTAACATTTGTCGCCACAACCCCTACTCGTCACGCGCGGGAGGCCGGCCGGTGCCAGAGCTCGTCACTCCCGGTGGCCGGAGGCTGCAGTACGAGGTGTCGGGCCGGCCCGACGGGCGCCCCGTCGTGCTCCACCACGGCATGCCCGGCAGCGCGAGCGGGCCGAAGCCGCGCCCGAGCGTGCTGTACCGGGCCGGGATCCTGCTGGTCTGCTACTCCCGGCCCGGCTACGGCGACTCGACCCGCGATCCGGGCCGCAGCGTGGCCGATGCGGCCGACGACGTCCGGGCGCTCGCCGACGAGCTCCGGCTGCCCCGCTTCGGGGTGCTGGGCCGCTCCGGCGGCGGCCCGCACGCACTCGCCTGCGCCGCGCTGCTGCGCGACCGGGTCACCCGGGCCGCCGCCCTGGTGAGCTTCGCCCCGCGCGGCGCGGTCGGGCTGGACTGGTACCGCGACATGGCCGCCTCCAACCGGCGGGCCTACTCCGAGGCGAGCGACGGCCGGGACGACCTGCTGGAGGATCACCTGCGGCATCGCACCGACCGGATGACCGACGATCCCGCGTTCCTGCTCGCCGAGCTCGAGCGCGAGATGCCCGGGTCCGACCGGCGCGTCGTGGCCGATCCGGGCATCAAGAGCCAGCTGCTGCAGACCTACGCCGCGGCGGTCCGCGCCGGTGCCGACGGCTGGATCGACGACCTGATGGCGCTCAGCGCCGACTGGGGCTTCGAGCTCGGCGACATCCGGGTGCCCGTCCGGCTCTGGCACGGGGCCGAGGATCGGTTCGCCCCGGCCAGCCACACCCGCTGGCTGGCCGACCACATCGAGCGCGCGAAGTTCGACATCGAGCCCGGCATGGCCCACTTCGACGCCCTGACGGTCATGCTGGACCTGATGAGGTGGGCCGGGGGCGCCGGCGCCGCGCCCGTCGCCGCCTGATCGTGAGCCTGGCTCAGTACGGGTCCACCGTGGGCGGGAGGAAAGCCGGCGCGCCACCGCGCAGCGCGGCCGCGTTCGCCGTGACGGCCCGGGCGAGCGGGTGCTCGGTCGGCACGCTCGCGGCCAGCGCGGCCGCCGCCGCCGCGGCGGCGGGGGCGGCGTCGCGGTCGCCGGTGGCCCAGGCGGCCGCGGCCAGATTCGCCTGCGCGATCAGGGTCAGCGGGTGCGCCGGGCCGAGGCCGGTGCCGTAGAGCTCGACGACCTGCTCCAGCTCGGTCCGGGCCCGCGGCGCCCGCCCCGTCGCGAGCAGGCTCAGGCCCCAGCTGTGCCGGCACGCGAGGGCGACGGGGGCGGCCTTGCCGACCAGCCTGGCCATCTTCAGGGCGGCGTCGCCGAGCAGGAGTACCGCCTCCTCGGGCCGTCCCGCCGAGTGCAGGGACACCGCCAGGTTGGCCTGGGCCGCAACCGTGGCCGGCGCGCCCGGGCCCAGGATCGTTCCGGACGCCTCGGCGACCGCGCGCAGCAGCTCGACCGAGGCCTCGAACTCGCGGGCGTCGCGCAGGTCCCGGCCCAGGCCGGCGGCCGAGCGCAGCACCGCCGGGTGCGGGTCCGCGGCCGGGAACGGCCGGCGGCGGGCCACCCGCTCGTCGCAGCGCCGGGCGGCGCGGTACCGGCCGGCCGCCCGGTACGCCGTCGCCAGCTCGGTGAGCGCGTCGAGGGTGCGCGCGTGCTCCGAACCGACGGTCCGTGACCAGCAGCGGTACGCCCTCCGGGCGAGCCCGACGGCCTCCTCGTAGCGGCCCAGCCCGAGCAGGTCGGCCACCAGCCGGTCGTGGCTCGTGAGCGTGTTGGGGTGCTCGGCGCCGAGCAGGTCCGCCTGCGCCGCGGCGACCTGCTCGTCGATGCGCCGCGCCGCGGCGAAGTGCCCCTGCTCGCGCAGCACCGTCGCGTGGACGCCGCGCAGGTGCAGCACCTGCCAGTCGGGGCCGTCGGGCTCGGCCGCCCAGGCGGCCTCGGTCCGGGCGGCCAGCTGTGCGGCGCGCGCGAGCGCCCCGCCGTGCTGCAGTCGCCGGATGTGGTCGATGACCAGGGCCCGCACCGATTCGTCGCGGCACACGGCCGCCCGGGCGACCGCGAGGTGGGACCAGATCAGGTCGAGCTGTGGCCAGTCCCGATGGTCGTCGATGTCGCGCCCCCGGGCGAGGGCGGCCAGCACCAGGTGCGCGGCGTGGCGTATCTCCGCCCGCTCGGGCGGCGGCGTGCGCTCGCGGACGACCCGCTGCAGCAGCGGATGCATGTGGATGCGCTCGACGTCGAGCTCGAGCAGGCCGAGCGAGATGATCTGCGCCACGAGCACGGCGACCTCGGCCCGCAGGTCGGCGGGCGCCTTCACGAACGGCCGCAGCACCTCGGCCATCGCCTTGCTGTACACGAGGTCCCTCGCGGTGTCGCTGTGCAGCACCGAGAACAGCTGCAGCAGCCGGTAGGCGGCCGGGGACCGCTCCTCGAGCCGGCGCAGCGTGGGCTCCCACGCCGCCACGAGCTCGGGCATCCCGAGGTCGCCGTCCTCGAGGCGGCCCAGGTACTGCGCGGCCGACTCGCCCGAGGCGCTCAGCTGGGCCGACGCCGTGGCCAGGGCAAGGGGCAGATCACCCAGCGCGTGCGCGATCTGATCCGCGCCCGGGCCGTCCAGGCCGGGCACCTGCCGCCGCAGGTACAGGGCGCTGTCCTTCGGGTCGAACGAGCCGACCTGCATGCGCAGGACCCCGCCGGGCCAGGAATGGTTCCGCGAGGTGATCACGACGTGACCGCCGTGCGGCGGCAGGAACGCCTCGATCTGCGGGTAGCCCTCGGCCCCGTCGAGGACGAGCAGCCAGCGCCGGAACGGCGTGCCCTCCTCCACGAGCGCCTTGGCCGTCTCGGGCGCGACGGTGCCCGGCGCCCGGCCGAGCGCGGCGGCCAGCTCGGCGATGCCCTCGTCCGGCTCGTCGCAGTCGAGCCACCACACCAGGTCGTAGGTGCCCGCGAAGCGCCGCACGTACTCCGCCGCGAGCGCCGTCTTGCCGACGCCGCTCAGGCCGTACAGGACGACCGGCTTGATCTGGTGCGGCCCGGCCTGCCCGGCCCGCAGCAGCCGCCGCCGCAGCGACCGCAGGTCCGTCTCGCGGCCCGTGAAGCCGGGCCGGTGCGCGGGGAGGCGGCTCGCCGCCGGAGGCGTGCCGGGATATCGCAGGCCCGTCGACGCCCGGCCGCCGCCGGCCCCGGTGGCGAGGCGGAGCAGCCGATCGGCGGCGTCCGCCTCGGTCAGGCCGTGCAGTCGTACCGCGGGCGGGTCGGGGAAGGCCGCCAGGACGGGCGAGTCGTCGACGTACACGCCGAGCGGGGGCCGGTGCGCCGCCGGATCGACCGGCCGGCGCGCCGCCATCTCGGCCGCGCGCCCGGCGGAGATGATCCGCAGCTCGCGCCCGCCGCCGGGCGCGGCCGCACGCTCGCCGGCGTCCTGCACGCCCAGCCCGGCCGCGCCGAGGATGGCGATCACCCAGTCCGCCCACGCCTGGTCGCGGGGCTCGTAGTGCACCATGATCCGCCGGTCCGGGCCGTCCGGCGTCCGCGCGAAGCGACCGGCGGCGCGCCGGCGGACCGCGTCGTCGGCCGGTGGCAGGCCACGCACGCCGGGATCGCCCAACTGATAGGCGATGCGCTCGTAGGCGGCCAGCACCGAGCCGCGGCGCCCCGGCTCCTCGGTGAGCACGGCGAGGCTCTCCTCGTAGGCGTACGCGTGGTCGTACGGCACCTCGACCGCGGCCCAGTACGCGTCCCGCTCCCGGTCGCTCATCCCCGTCGGCAGGTCGGGCATCCGGGTCCGGGCGGCGCGCAGGCCGGCCTCGGCGCGGTCCCGCTCGGCGGGGTCGACCCGCATCGGCACCGGCAGGATGCGCCCGGGCCGGTCGGTGCTGCGCAGGCCCCGCCGGGCCCGCACCGCGCCCTCGATGCTCTTGCCGCCCAGCGTGAAGCAGTTGAGCACGACGTCGGGCAGGTGCGAGATGCACACCTGGGCCATCTCGCCGAGCCCGGAAGGGCTGTCGATGAGGGTGAAGTCGTACTCGGCGGTCATGTCCTGACGCAGCCGGTCGAAGAACCGCCCGCCGCCCCGGTAGTGGTAGAAGCCGTCCCAGTCCATGGCGCCCAGCGACGAGGTGTACGCCGGGTTGTGCCGCCCGGCGGGCAGGTAGTCGATGACGCCGCCGGCGGGAAAGTGCCCCCAGTCCAGGCGCTGAGGGCGGGGCGCCTCGTACCGCCCGCCCGCCTCGACCCGGCGGATCAGCTCGCTCACGCCGTCGTTCCCGCCGGTGCGGGCCGGATCGCGGAGGCCCGGATCCGCGAGGAAGTGGTCGAAGTACCGGTGCAGGCCCGGCGAGTCGACGTCCCAGTCGACGGCGAGGACGCGCCGCCCGTTGGCCGCGAGAATCCAGGCGACGTTCGCCAGCGCCATCGTGACGCCGACCCCGCCGGCGAACGAGTAGAAGGTGACGATCCGGCCCCCGTGCGCCTGCGACATTCATCGATCGTGCCCGAGGAATCACGCTCCGCCAACAAACAGCGGAGGAGCCTAGCGATTTATGCCTGTCAGTACTATTTTGCGCGCCGCGGACCGAAGGTCGTCGATGTGCCCCGAGAGTTGCGATGAAAATCCTCACGCATCGGCACCTGTCAGTAACGCAGCGATTACCGCACACTGGAGATCCATCCGTCTATGAACGCTGGGGGTGTGCGGTGGGAGGGCCGGAACGGGGCGGCGGCCGGCCGGGAGTGACCATTCTCCGAACGGTGTTCGGTTTCGTCGGCGTCGCCGGGCTGGTTCTCGGGCTGGCCGGCATGCGCAACTTCCTGCCGGCGCTGGACGGTTCCGACCGGTGGTACTACACCATCCAGCTCTTCGTGCTCGGCTCCGACCCGCTGCAGCCGCCGCACGAGCCGCTGCCCTGGCAGCTGCAGGCCGCGCGGTTCCTGGCCCCGCTGTTCACCCTCGCCGCCGTCGCGGAGACCGGCCGCGTGCTGCTCGCGGGGGAGATGCGCCGGCTGCGCTCCCGCACCGCCCGCCGCCACGCCGTGGTCTGCGGCGACACCCCGTTCGCCGAGGCTCTGGCCGCGCAGCTGTTCGCCACCGGCGAGCGGGTCGTGGTGGTGCGCCGCGCCCCCATCCGGGCGTTCGAGCTGCGCCACCGGCGGATGCTCGGCGTCTCCGGGGACGCCCGCTCGCCGGAGGTGCTGCGGGCCGCGGGGCTGCGCCGGGCGCGGTACCTCTACATCTGCGGCGACGACGACGAGTTCAACCACGCCGTGTCGGTGACGGCCGGCACCGAGCTGCAGATGCTGCGCACCTCGCCGTGGATCTTCGTGCAGCTCAACCGCCAGCAGACCTGCCACCTGCTGCAGGCGCGCCGGCTCGGCGCGGCCGGCTCCAACCGCTTCCGGCTCGACTACTTCCACGTCGACGACGTGGCCGCGCGCATGCTGTACCGCCTCAACCCGCTGCACCCGCCCGCGTCCGACGGCCCGCCGGTGCGCCTGCTCATCTCCGGCGACGGCTCGTTCCCGCGCGTGCTGCTCGTCGAGACCGCGCGGTACTGGCGCTCCGTCGGCGGCCGCCCCGACCAGCTGGAGATCGACCTCATCGGCGCCGACGCGGGCCGCACGCTGGCCACCCTGCTGGCGCGCTTCCCGTTCCTCGCCTCCGCCTGCCAGGTGCGCGCCCACAACGAGCTGCTGGAGACCTGGCTGCCGCGGATCACCCGGCCCGCCCGCTACGACCGCATCCACCTGTGCCACCGCGACGAGCCGAGGATGCTCGACCTCGCGCTGGCGAGCACCGAGCTGTGGCAGGCGGTCGCCGACGCGGTCTACGTGGCCACCTACCAGGCCACCGCCCTCGCCGAGGCGTTCCACGGCGGTGAGCACAACGACCTGCTCGACGAGGTCGGCGGCAAGCTGCGGGTGTACCCGATCATCACCCGGGCCTGCGACGCGCGCCTGATCGCCGACGACCTGACCGAGCGCCTGGCGAGGCGCTTCCATCAGCGGTACCTCGAAACCGCCCGCGGCGCCGCCAGCCCCAGCAGCGCGGTCGCCTGGGCGCAGCTGTCGGAGTCGATGCGCAACGCCAACCGCGCGCAGGTGCAGGGCATAGCGGCCAAGATGCAGAAGCTCGGCTGCGTGATCGCGGTGCGCAACGGCGAGGACGGGCTCATCACCGAGCAGGAGCTGGAGGAGCTGGCCGAGCTCGAGCACCGCCGCTGGTGCGAGGAGCGGGCGGGCCAGGGCTGGCGCCACGCCGAGACACGCGACGAGCGCCGGCGCCGCCATCCGGACCTCGTCGCGTGGAAGGATCTGGGCGAGACGGGCCGGCAGAAGGCCCGCGAGGCCGTGCGGTACATGACCGAGATGCTGGCCGACGAGGGCTTCACGATCGTCCGGCTCAACGAACCGATCCGCGCGACGACCGGCTGATTGGGGTAACCGCATGCGCATCGGCATTACGGGTCACACGAACCTCACCGACGTCGGCGCGGAGGTCATCTACTCAGCGCTCGTGCAGCATCTGCACTCCTACGGGGACGACGGCAGCGGGCTCATCGGCGTGACCTGCCTGGCCGACGGTGCGGACCAGCTCTTCGCGCGAGCCGTGCGCGACGTCGGCGGCGTCTACGAGGTCGTACTGCCCGCGCCGGACTACCGCCGCGTGGTCCCCGCGGAGCGCCGTCGCGAGTTCGACGCCCTGCTGGCCGGCGCCCGCACGGTCCTGAGCACCGGCGCGAAGCGCTCGGGGCGCAGCGCATACGTGGCCGCGAACCGCATCATGCTCGACCGGGTGGACGAGCTGATCGCGGTCTGGGACGGGCACGAGCGCGGCGACCCGGGCGGCACCGCGGACGTGGTGACCCTGGCCCGGGACCGCGAGATGCCGATGACGGTGATCTGGCCGGCCGGCGCGGAGCGCACCTGACCGTTCGGCTCGATACCGCTCGGACGGATGACATGCACGTCGATCCGGTGCCGCGATACACGCGGGGTGCGGACGATCGATATCGTGGGTCCGGCAGCGTATCGTCATCGGCCTGGAGCGGTATGTGACGATGAAACAGCCCGAGCCGGCGGCCGGCGCCCCGGTGTTCTTCCTCAGCTACGCCCGCCATTCGTCCGGGCCGGATTTCTGGGTGCGCAAGTTCTTCGACGACATGTCCGGCGCGATCGCGGGCAGACCCGGCCGCGTTCCGGGCGCCACCGGGGGCTTCTTCGACGGGCCGCCGCCGGCCCGCGCAGACGCACTCGGCACGGCGCTGGTCTTCGTGCCGCTGTACTCGCCGCAGTACTTCGGCAATGACGGCGCCGCCGAGGAGCAACGGTGGTTCGCCGCGGGACGCGACGCCGCGGCGGTCGACCGGCACACGGTGCCGGTGCTGTGGACGCCGCTGCCGCCCTGGGACTCGCGGCGGGAGGCCGGCCAGGCCGTCGCCGCGGTCGCGGTCGCGGACGCACCGTGGATGCGCGGCCGGACGACGGCCTACGAGCAGAACGGCCTGCGGGCGATGTGCCGGCTGGGCGTCTACGCCGAGCCGTACGCCGAGATCGTCGCGGCGCTCGCGGCGCTGATCGTGGCCGCGGCCGGCCGGGCGCTGCCGCCCCGCGCCGCCGCACCGGCCGGCCCGGCGGACCCGTGCGGCCCCGGTGCCGGGCCGAAGCTGGTGGTCAGCGTGCTGGCGCCGGGGGAAGGGGTCCGCTGGCATCCGTACTCCGGGGCCGGTCATGCGCTGCCCGTCGCCGGGCTCATCGCCGAGACCGCGCAGCGGCTGGGCCTGCCGACCCGGGTCGTCGAGCTCGCCGACCTCGGCCGGGACCAGGCCGAGCCGCTGGTGGTGCTCGTGGACGGCACCGCGGACGATGCGGACGTCCGGGCCGGCATCGCGGCCCTGCCGCCGTGGGCGGTGCCGATCGTGTTGCCCGGCGCCCGGGGCGCCGCGCCGCGGGGCGAGGTGATCGACGTGCTGCGGGCGGCCGCCCGCCCGGGTCCGGCCCCGGTGCGCCGGCTCGACCAGCTCGAACAGATCCTGCCGACCGCCCTGTTCCAGGCGCGCAACCAGTACCTGAAACGGCTCTCCCGGACCTGGCCGCGGGGCGGCCCCCGGATGAGCCTGCGACGCGACGCGTACGACCGGCCGGCGACGGAAGAAGCGATGACGGGGCACGAGGGCCAGGTCATCACGTTCTACTCGTACAAGGGCGGCACCGGCCGGACGATGGCGCTGGCCAACGTCGCGTGGATCCTGGCCGCCAACGGGCATCGCGTGCTGGTCGCCGACTGGGACCTGGAGTCCCCCGCCCTGCACCGGTTCTTCGGCCCGTTCCTCGATCCGCAGCAGGTGGCCACGACCGAGGGCGTGGCGAACCTGCTCGGCGAGTACGCGTGGGCGGTCGTCCAGGACGCCACCGACCGGCCGGCCGACTGGTACCGCGAGTACGCGCGCGCCGAGCGCTACGCGTTCTCCCTGAACTGGACGTTCCCCGGTGCCGGGACGCTGGACATCATGCTGGCCGGGCGGCACAACCTCGACTACGCCGCGCACGTGGCCGGCCTGCCGTGGGAGGCGTTCTACGACCTCGGAGGGGCCCAGTTCCTCGACGCGTTGCGCGAGGAGATGAAGGCGCACTACGACTACGTGCTGATCGACAGCGGCACCGGCCTGAGCGACCCGGCCGACATCTGCACCCTGCACCTGCCCGACGTGCTCGTCGACTGCTTCACGCCGGCGTCCCAGGGGATCGAGGGGGCCGCCGAGGTGGCCCGGCGCGTCGAAGGCTACGAGGTCCCGCACTCGCGCTCGCGGCGCATCCTGCCGGTGCTGATGCGCGTCGACGAGGGCGAGAAGGCCAAGGCGGATGCCGGGCGCACGCTCGCCCGGCGACGCTTTCCCGAGCTGCCCAAGGGCATGACCGATGCGGAGCGGCGCGCCTACTGGCTGACGGTCGAGGTGCCGTACCGCACGTTCTACGCGTTCGAGGAAACCCTGGCGGCCTTCGGCGACGAGGGCGGCGCCCACAACACGCTGCTGTCGGCCTACGAGGCCCTCACGGGGTACATCACCGGTGGCGCCGTGACGGCATTGCCGCCGATGGACGAGTCGCTGCGCGCGCGGATCATGGCGAGGTTCAACCGGAAGCCGGCCGTGGCCGACGACGTCATCGTGCTGCGCTACGCGCCGGAGGACGAGGCCTGGGCCGACTGGGTCCGCGGGGTGCTGGCCGCCACGGGCGTGCGGGTCGCGGACCCGGCCGAGACGCCGATCGCCTCGCGCCTGCTGCTGCTCGTCTCGCCGGCCAACCGTGAGCCCGAGCACGATGCCAACGCCCTGGTGCTGTACCTCGACGACACCGGCCGGCTGCCGGACGTCCCGTTCGAGCACTGGGTCTCGATCACCGGCGCCGGTCGCGCGGGCGCCGAGCGGCGGCTGCTCCAGCTGATCGGGCTCGACCTCGCCGACACCACGTCCGGCCGGTCCGTCCTGCCCCGCTACCCGGGCGACGCCCCGCTCGTGTTCAACGCGCCGGGCCGCAACACCCGCTTCACCGGCCGCGACGAGCTCCTGCGGCGGCTGCGCGCGCAGCTGCGCACCGGGCGCGGGCCGGTCGCGCTGCACGGGCGGGGCGGTATCGGCAAGACTCAGCTCGCCGTCGAGTACGCCCACCGGTTCCGCGGCCTTTACGACGTGGTCTGGTGGGTGCATGCGTATCCGCCGCAGTTCGTCGACGTCCGGTTCAGCGAGCTCGGCCGGGAGCTCGGCCTGCCCGGCGAGCCGTCGGTGCCGGAGCGGGCCCACGCGGTCCGGCAATGGCTGCAGCGGGCCGAGGCCCGGCCGGGGAGCGGCCCGCCGCGCTGGCTACTGATCTTCGACAACGTCGAGGAGTACGGGGACATCGCGCAGCACCTGCCGTCCGGCGACGGCGACGTGATCGTCACGACCCGCCGGGCCGACCTCGACGACGCCGTCACGCCGGTCGAGGTGGGCGCGTTCGAGCCGGAGGAGAGCGTTGAGCACCTGGTGCGCCGGGTGGGCCCCGAACGGATCACGGGCGCGGAGGCGGCGCAGGTCGCGCGCACGGTCGACCACGTGCCGATCTTCGTCGCGCTCGCCGGAGCACTGCTCGCCGACGCCGGCTCGCCGCCGGCGGCGTTCCTGGCCGATCTCGTGCGGGCCGGGCCGGACGCGGGAACCGGCGGCTACTGGGATCTCTCGCTGCAGCGCCTGCGCGACGACTCGCCGGGCGCCTTCCGCCTGCTGCAGCTGACCGCGGTGCTCGCGCCGGAGATCTCCTTCGAGCTCGTCCACGGCGACCAGGTCGCCCGGGTCGTCGCGCGGCACGACGAGCAGGTCGCCGCCCAGCTGGCCGTTCGCAGCAGCGAGCGCGGCATCGCCGTCGGTCTCGTGCAGCGGCTCAACCGCCACGCGTTGCTCAAGCTCGACCAGCCGAGCCGGCAGGTCCAGGTGCATCGGCTGCTCCAGGCGACCCTGCTTGCCCGGTTGAGCGACGACGAACGCGAGGAGGTCCGGGCCGAGGCCCATCTGCTGCTCGCCGGCTCACGCCCGCGGGGCGACGTCGAGGACCCCGACGTGCGGCAGGTGCTGCGCGTGTTGTGGCCGCACCTGGACAGCAGCAACGCGGTCGAGAGCGACCACCCGGCGGTGCGGCAGCTGGTCGTCGACCGGCTCCACTCCATCTGGCTGGAGGGCGGATACGAGCAGGGCCTGAGGTACGCCGAGCGCGCCGACGAATCGTGGACCGCCCGGCTCGTCGCGCGGCCGCCCGGCGACGCCCCCGCGCGTGAGCTGCAGGCGCAGCTGCTCCAGGTGCGCGGCATCCGCGCGAACCTGCTGCGCAGCCTCGGCCGGTTCGAGGAGTCGCGTCGCCTCAGCGAGGAGACGCTCGCCGGTCAGGAGAGTGTGCTCGGCGCGCGGCATCCGCACACCATCGCGACCGCCGGCGGCTACGGCGCCGACCTGCGCGCGCTCGGGCGGTACCGTGAGGCGCTGGAGCGCGACCGCGAGACGTACGACGCCTCGGTGGACGAGTTCGGCCGGGACGACCGGCACTCCCTGATCGCCGCCAACAATCTGGCGACGTCGCACCGGCTCTCGGGCGACTTCCGCCGCGCCCTGGAGCTCGACCAGGAGACCTACCAGACCTGGCTGTACACGGTCGGCCGCGGGCATCCCCGCACGCTGCTCTCGGCCGGCAACCTGGCCCGGGACCAGCGTGACGCCGGCGAGTACGGTGAGTCCGCGGCGCTGCTGCGCCTGGTGCTGGCCGACTACTGGGACCTCTACGGCAGCGAGTCCCGGGGCACGCTCACGACCCAGGTCAGCCTGGCCGTGTCGCTGCGTGGTGCGGGCGAGCTCGCGGAGGCGGCCGAGCTGGTCGAGGAGGCCTGGAGCCGGCTGCGCGAGCGGTTCGGCGACGGCCACCCGGACACGGCGCTGGCCCGGCTGTCCCGGGCCGCCACGGGGCAGACCCGCCCCGCCGCGGAGCGGGCCTCGGTCGAGCTGCTTGCCGTTGAGTCAAGCCTCGCCGACATCTTCGGCGCCGGGCATCCGTACGTCCTGGCCGCCCGGGTCAACCGGGCGGTGGCGCTCTGGAGCGAGGACCAGCAGCTCGCGGGCCGCGACCTGGCGAGCAGCACCGCCGCGGCGCTCGAGGCCGGGCTCGGTCCCGAGCACCCGTTCGTGCTGGCCGCCGTGAGCAACGCGGCCGTGCTGTCCGTCGCGGGCAGTCACGACGAGCGGGACCGGGCCCGGCTCGAGCAGGCGATCGGCCGGCTGCGGGCCGTGCTCGGCGAGGAGCACCCCGACGTTCTGCGCAGCCGGGCCAACCTGGCCCTGACCCGGCCCGGGCGGGGCGTGGAGCAGGCGGTGGCACGGCTGGCCGACCGGGTCGGCCGGCTGCACCCCAGCGTGGAGTCACTCGCCGCCGGGCATCACGTGTGCCGGATTCTCGACCCGCACCCTTACTGAGGACCGCCCGGAGCGTGCCGGGCCCGGCGCCGGGTCAGCCGGTAACGGTCACGGTGCGGCCCCGGCCGAGCCGCGCCAGCACCTGCGGCAGCGCCTCCATGGCGTTGAAGTGCGCGGCGTTGGGCTCGATGTTCACCTCGGCGCCGGGGATCGCGTTCGCGAGCCACTCGGCGTGGCTCACCGGCGCGAACGTGTCGTGACGGCCGTGCCAGATCGACACCCGGGTCACCTTGGTGTCGATCGACTCCGGCAGGAACTTCCAGTTCCGGCCGAGCGCCAAGGTGTCGTCGATCCAGCCGAACGGCCCGTTGCGCAGGCCCTCCCGGTAGGCCTCCAGGATCGCGCGGCGGAGCCCGGACTGGCTGACGACCGTGCGGTCTATGGCCGTCATCTGCATCTGGAGGTGTTCCAGGAGCAGCCGCGGGTCCTTCCTCGCCAGCTCCGCCCGCCGGGTGATCTCCGCATCGACCGCCGCCGTGTCCGGCGTGTCGCGGCCGAAGCCGCGCACGTTGTCGGGGTTCATGCCGGAGTACCAGTCCAGGTCCAGGCCGTCGGCGGGGGCGAGGCTGACGAGCACGGCGACGCTGGTGATCCGGCGGTGCAGGAGCGGATCGGCCGCGCAGGCCAGCGCGTGCGGGCCGCCACCGGAGCGCCCGACGACGGCGAACCGGTCGAGGCCGAGACGGTCGGCGATGGCCTCGACGTCGCGGGCGGCATCGGCCACGTCGCGCCCTTCCCGGCGGTCGGATCGGCCGTAGCCGGGCCGGTCGTAGCAGATGAGCCGGATGCCCTGGCGGTAGACGGTGATGTGCCGCGGCCGCGGGCCGATACGGCTGCCGGGCATGCCGTGCAGGAGAAAGACGGGGAACCCGTCGGGCGCGCCAATGACTTGGTATGCGAGTTTCAGGCCGTCGTCGCGGGTCGCGAAAACAGTCGGGGGCTCGCCCTCTGGGGACACTCCAGCCGCCCTTCCAGGTGCTTGCCGGTCGCCGCCGATCGCGTCAGATGAATGAAGCCTCGCGATGTGTCCGTCAGAGCGCTTCAGGCATTGAGCTTAACGGCGGGCCCGCAACCCACGCTACGGCAACGGCCGACTTCGGTCTCCAATCTGTTATGACGTGAAATCGACCTGCGCCGCCTCATCCTTGCGCACGGCCAGGCGGGCGGTGACGGCGTGGGCGGCGTACAGGGCGTAGCCGACCAGCAGTGGTGCGGTCAGGGGTACGAACACCCCGAGCACGGCGGCGACGGCCGACACCCCGGCCACCGCCGCCGCCGCGCTCGGTTGCCGCCACGCTGTGCGGCCGGCCCAGCGCAGGGCCTCGCGCCACCCGGACGGGGACGTGTCCCGGCCCAGGCGCACGAGGCTCAGCATGCCGATCGCGAGCAGCACGGCGGCCGCGACGCCGGTGCCGGCCAGCGCGGGTGACCCGCCCGGGACCCGGCCGGCGGCAACGGCGCCGACGTTGAAGACCAGCAGGAGGGCGGCCGCCGCGGCGGCGGTGGTGGCCAGGGCGCCGCGCAGCAGCGAGGCGCGGAACAGCCGCCCCATTGCGCGGAGGTCCACCTTCTCGCCCACGGCGATCGCGTGGATCGCCGACGAGCCGGTGCGCAGCGCGGCGCCCGCCGTGAGCAGCGGTACCGATGCGATGGTCACCGCGATGCCGACCAGCGCCACGTCCGCGGCGGCGGTCACCGTCTCCGGCCAGTCGCGTTTCATGGTCAGCCCTTCAGGCCGGAGGTGTTGATGCCCTCGACGAGCATCCGCTGGAAGGCCAGGAAGAACAGGAACACCGGCACGAGGGAGAGCACCGACATCGCGAACATCGGGCCGACCGAGACCTGGCCCGAGGAGTCGATGAAGGAGCGCAGCGCGACGGGCACCGTGTTCTTCGTGGTCTCCGAGACGTACACCAGCTGGCGGAAGAAGTCGTTCCACGTCCAGATGAACGAGAAGATCGCGGTGGTCACCAGGGCCGGGCGCGACAGCGGCAGGATCACGCTGCGGAACACGCCGAACGGCGAGCAGCCGTCGATCTTCGCGGCCTCGTCCAGCTCGCGGGGGATGCCGCGCATGAACTGGACCATGAGGAAGACGAAGAACGCCTCGGTCGCCAGGAAGTGGGGCACGACCAGCGGCAGGTACGGGAACTCGCCGCCGACCAGGCCCAGCTGCTTGAACAGGATGAACTGCGGCACGATGAGCACGTGGCCGGGCAGCAGCAGGGTCCCGATCATGATGGCGAACCACACCCGGCGGCCGCGGAAGCGCAGGCGCGCGAAGGCGTACGCGGCCAGCAGGCAACTCGCCGCGTTGCCGACCACCACGAGCAGGGCGACAAGCGTGCTGTTGAGGAAGAACCGGCCGAACGTGACCGAGGCGCTCTTGAAGTGCGTCCAGCCGTCCGGGTAGTTGCCGGGCGTCCAGCTGTCCGGCCAGATGGAGACGTTGTTGAGGATCTCCTCCTGGCTCTTGAACGAGCTGCCGACCATCCACGCGAGCGGGTACAGGATGATCGCCAGGATCGCCAGAATGACGATCAGCCGCAGGCCCTGCTTGGCCACCTTCACCGGTCGTCCCCTCCGTCGGAGTAGTGCACCCAGAAGCGGCCGGTGCTGAACAGCAGGACCGTCAGCAGGCCGATCGCGGCGAGGAACACCCAGGCCAGGGCCGAGGCGTAGCCCATCTCGTAGTCCGTGAAGCCCTTGATGTACAGGTACAGCGTGTACATCAGGGTGGAGTCGACCGGGCCGCCGGTGCCGCCGGAGATGACGAACGCCGAGGTGAAGCCCTGGAAGCCGTGGATGGTCTCCAGCACCAGGTTGAAGAAGATGACCGGCGACATCATGGGCATCGTCACCGACCAGAACTTCCGCCAGGCCCCCGCGCCGTCGACCGACGCGGCCTCGTACAGCTCGACGGGCACCTGCTTGAGGCCGGCCAGGAAGATGACCATCGGCGCGCCGAACTGCCAGACCGCCAGCAGGATCAGCGTCCCCAGCGCCCAGTCCGGGTCGTTGACCCAGCCCTCGCCGTGGATGCCGAACAGCCCCAGCAAACGGTTGAACGAGCCTTCGCGGTTGAACATCGAGTACCACACGAAGCCCAGCGCCACGCTGCCGCCGAGCAGCGACGGCAGGTAGAACAGGCCGCGGAAGAACCCGACGCCGCGCATCTCGCGGTTGAGCAGCAGGGCCACGCCGAACGCGGCCGCGAGCTTGAGCGGGACCGCGATGACGCCGAACAGCACCGTCACCGTGACCGCGTGCCAGAAGGCCGGGTCCTCGGTGAACATCCGCCGGTAGTTGTCGAAGCCGACGAAGTGCAGCTCCGAGAAGTCGGAGAGGATGTCGTAGTCGGTGAAGCTCAGCAGCAGCGAGCCCAGCATCGGCAGGAGCGTGAACGCCCCGAAGCCGAGCAGCCAGGGGGAGAGGAAGACGTAGCCGGCCCGGCCCTCGCGGCGGACCCCCCGCCCGGATCCCTGGGGGACCCGGGCGGAGTGTCGCGGTGGCCGTTCCGTGGTCGTGAGCGCCACTGGAAGGGGTTCCCTACTTGGAGATGGCCGTCTTCACGGCGGTGATGAACGCCTCGGCGGCCTGGGCGGAGGAGGCCTTGCCGGCCTGGACCGACTCGGCGGCCTTGATCAGCTCCGAGCGCAGCGTGCTGTGGCCCTTGAGCGGCACCTGCGGCGAGGGGCCGAAGGTCTTGCCGAGCTGGTTCTCCACGTCGATGGAGGTCTTCATCGCCTTGTCGGTGACCGCGCCCTCGACCGTGGTGCGCACGTCGAGGTTGGACGGCAGGCCGCGGTCGGTGCCGAGGACCTTGCCGGCCTCGGGGTCGTTGGCCAGGAAGTTGATGACATCGACGGCGACGTCCTTCTTGGAGCTGCCGCGGTACACCGAGAAGTACATCGACGCGCGCGCCCACTGGGCCTTCGGATCACCGGGGTAGGCCATGACGCCGAGCTCGTCCTTGGTGTTCTTCTGTAGCTCCGGCAGCTGGTTGACCCACACCCAGGAGGTGAGCGCCTTGCCGGTGACCACGAGCTGCTTGGTGACGTCGGTCGCGTTGCCCTCGCGGATCACGTCGGCCGTCGGTGTCGCGCCCTTGTCCCGGGCGCCCTTCCACAGGTCGAACCAGGCGGTCACGTCCTGCGCGGTGAAGCCGAGCTCCTTGCCCTTGTACAGGTCCTTGCCCTGCTGGCGCAGCCACACCCAGAACGCCTTGTAGTCCGCGCTCGGGTCCTGCGTGCCGGGCGTCTTGGTCGCCGCCCCGGCCGCCTGGGCCCAGGTGATGAACTGGTCCCACGACATGCCGTTGGCGGGCAGCGGCTGGTTGGCCGCCGTGAGCTTGGTCTTGTTGTACACCAGGCCCTGTGTGTTCTCGCCGAAGGCGACGCCGGCGAGCTTGCCGTCCACCTCGCCGTACTTCCAGAGGCTCTCGGGGAACTTCGACGTGTCGAGCTTGCCGGACTTCTGGTACGAGCTCAGGTCCAGCGTCACGTTCCGGGCCGCGTACTCGGTCAGGTAGTTGTCGTCGATCTGGAAGATGTCGGGCGCGGCGTTGCCGGCCGTCAGCGTGGCCAGCTTGTCGAAGTAGCCCTGGTTGGCCTGCCACGTCGTCTTGAACGTGACGTTGGGGTGCTTCGCCGTGTAGAGCTTCAGCGCGTCCTCGGTGAGCTTGGCGCGGGCGTCACCGCCCCACCAGAAGAAGGTCAGCTCGACCGGCTCGGTGGACGTCGCCGAGGGGGATGACCCGGCGTCGTCACCGCAGGCGGCGAGGGGCGCGAGCAGAACGGCCGCGGCGGCTACGGCAAGCAGCCGGCGGCGGGGGGTTCCGGACATGGAAGTTTCACTCCTAGGCATTGGCCGCGAGTGGGGTTCAGACCGGAGCGCGGCCGGTCGAATCGCGGATGACCAGTTGGGTCTGGAGCGTGACGAGGGCGGTCGAACGATGTTCTTCGTCGTGGTGCAACAGCATGTCCACGGCCGCCCGGCCGGCGGCCGCGGTTGGGGTCGCCACGGTGGTCAGCTTCGGGCGCACCAGCCGGCTGAGCATGATGTCGTCTATGCCGACGACGCTGAGCTCCTCCGGCACCTTCACGTTGCGGTCGTGCAGGCCCTCGAGCAGGCCGATCGCCATGAGGTCGTTGTAGACCAGCACGGCGGTGGCCCCGGTTGCCAGTACCGCCTCGCAGGCGGCCGAGCCGGCCGCCTCCGTCGGCTGGAACGGGCCGAGGACCGTGAGCGTGGCCCCCGCGGCCTTGGCCGCGGCGGTTGCGGAGCGGCGGATCTCCCGGTTGGTCCACGAGCCGCGCGGCCCGCCCAGCAGGGCGAGGTCGCGGTGCCCGAGGCCCACCAGGTGCTCGATCGCGGTCCGGGCGCCGTTGGCGACGTCCATCACGACCGCGGGAAGCCCCTCGACGGGCCGGTTGACCACGACCAGGGGCACCTCCTTGCGGAGCTTCTCGATCAGGTCGTTGCTCATGCGCGGGCTGCACAGCAGCACGCCGTCGACCTGCTTGGCGAGGGCGTGGACGAGTTGCTCCTCGACCACGGGGTCCTCGTTGGTGTCGGCGACGAACAGGTGGTAGTCGCGCTGGCGCGACTGGGACTCGGCGGCCTTGATGAGCGGGGGGAAGAACGGGTTCGCGATGTCCGCGACGATCAGGCCGATGTTGTGCGTGCGGCCGGTGATCAGGGCGCGGGCGGCGCGGTTGGGCCGGTAGCCGAGGCTCTCCGCGGTGGACAGCACGCGGCTGCGCGTGTCGGGGTTGACCAGGTGCGGGGCCGAGAACGTGCGGGACACGGTGGAGACATGGACGCCGGAGGCGCGGGCGACATCTCGGATCGTGGCGGGCACGTGGTTGTCCTCTCGGCGGGCCGGTCGCGGCAACCCGGCCGTCCGGCCGGGATGGGTCTCGGGCCGGCCGGGGTGTGGGCCGGTCCCGGGGTCAGGTGACCTGGGTCACCGCATCGGGTGCTGCCAATTATGCAAACGTTTGCTCCCATGTCAACGCCTTGGGATTCGGTGGGCCCAGCGGTATTGACCCGACCAGCGGGTCTTGCGCATAGTTTGCTGCAAACCTTTGCAACCCTTCGCCGTAGGGGGTTCCTTGAACACGCGCAACGCGCCGAGAACGCGCTATGCGATCGTCGGTACCGGGTCGCGCGCGGCCATGTTCGTCCGGGCGCTCACCGCCGAGCATCGCGACACCTGCGAGCTCGTCGCGCTGGCCGACCCGAACCCGGTCCGCATCGCCTGGCACAACGACCGGCTCCCCGCGCCCGTGCCCGCCTACCCGGCGAGCGAGTTCGCCACGATGATCGAGCGTGAGCGGGTCGACGTGGTCATCGTGTGCACCGTGGACCGCTACCACGACGAGTACATCGTCGCGGCGCTGGAGGCCGGGTGCGACGTGCTCACCGAGAAGCCGATGACCATCGACGCGCGGCGCTGCGCGCGGATCCTCGACGCCGTGCACCGCACCGGCCACCAGGTGCGGGTCACCTTCAACTACCGCTACAACCCGCTGCACGAGGCGGTGAAACGCATCATCGCCGGGGGCGAGATCGGCGAGGTCGGGTCGGTGCACTTCGAGTGGCTGCTCGACGTGCGCCACGGCGCGGACTACTTCCGGCGCTGGCACCGGGACAAGGCCGACTCCGGCGGTCTGCTCGTGCACAAGGCCGGGCACCACTTCGACCTGGTCAACTGGTGGCTCGACGACGACCCGGCGTCGGTGTACGCCGACGGGCGGCTCTTCTTCTACGGCGGCGACGGGGCCGGCCACGGCGCCGGGAAGTTCGCGATCGACATGAGCGATCCCGACCTCACCGCGCTCTACGGCGACGCCGCCGTGCAGGCCGACGGCTACCGCCGCGACCAGGATGTCTTCGCGCCGGGCGTGACGATCGAGGACGATCTCGCGGTGCTGGTGCGCTACGCTCGCGGGGCGACCCTCACGTATCACCTGACGGCCTACGCGCCCTGGGAGGGGTACCGTATCGCCTTCAACGGCAGCCGCGGGCGGCTCGAGCTCGACGTGATCGAGACCGACCACGTCTCGGTCGAGGCCGCCGACTCGCTCAAGGGCCACCGCGAGCCCGGCACCAAGAGCCTGCGGCTGCGCCCGTTCTTCGGCCCGCCCGTGGAGGTGCCGGTCGAGGGTTACGCCCGCGCGGGCCACGGCGGCGCCGACGTGCGCATGCTCGCGCAGCTGCTCGACCCGGCGGCCCCCGCCGACCCGCTCGGCCGCTCCGCCGACGCGGCCGCCGGCGCCCGTGCCCTCCTCATCGGGCTCGCCGCCAATGAGTCCATCACCACCGGTCGGCCCGTCCGACCCGCAGAGCTCGAGGCTGGTATCACCCATGCATGACGACCAGTTGCTGCCCGCCGAGCCGGGGGTCCGCGCCATCGCGCGCGAGCTCTACCGGCACGCCAAGGACCTGCCGCTGATCAGCCCGCACGGCCACGTCGACCCGGCGATCCTCGCCGACGACAAGCCGTTCCCGGACCCGGCCCGGCTCATCGTGGTGCCGGACCACTACATCACGCGGATGCTGGCCAGCCAGGGCATCGCCCCCGCCGCCCTGGGCGTGCCGGCGCTGGACGGCACGCCGGTGGAGACCGACGGGCGCACCATCTGGCGGCTGCTCGCCGCCAACTGGCACCTGTTCCGGGGCACCCCGTCGCGGCTGTGGACCGAAGGCGTACTCGCCGAGGTCTTCGGGGTCGGGACGCCGCTGAACGCGCGGACCGCCGACGACGTCTACGACGCCGTCGCCGCGCGCCTGGCCGACCCCGAGTTCCGGCCCCGGGCGCTGTTCGAGCGCTTCAACCTCGAGGTGCTGGCCACCACCGAGTCGCCGCTGTCCGACCTCGGCGCCCACGCCAAGCTCGCCGCCGACGGCTGGGGCGGACCGGGCGGGCGGGTCATCACCACGTTCCGCCCGGACGACATGGTCGACCTGGACTGGCCCGGCTGGACCGAGCGCGTCGAGCGGCTCGGCGCGGGCACCTACGCGGAGTTCCTCGACCGCCTGCGCGAGCGCCGCCAGGCCTTCATCGCCGCCGGCGCCACCTCCAGCGACCACGGCCACCCCACGGCCGCAACGCTCGCCCTGCCCCGCGACGAGGCCGCCGCCCTGTTCGACCGGGCCCTGCGCGGGGCCCCGCAGGACGGCGACGCGGAGCGCTTCCGCGCCCACATGCTCGTCGAGTTCGCCCGCATGTCGGTCGAGGACGGCCTGGTCATGCAGCTGCACCCGGGCGCCGTGCGCAACCACAACGCCGCCCTCTACGCCCGGCACGGCCGCGACGTCGGCGGCGACATCCCCGGCCCGACCGAGTACGTGCAGGCGCTGCGGCCGCTGCTGGACGAGCTGGGCACCGACCCGCGGTTCCGCATCGTGCTCTACACCCTGGACGAGACCGCGTTCACCCGCGAGCTCGCCCCGCTCGCCGGCGGCTACCCGGCGGTGTTCCTCGGTGCGCCGTGGTGGTTCCTGGACAGCCCCGAGGGCCTGCGCCGGTACCGCGAGGCCGTCACCGAGTCCGCGGGCTTCTACAACACCGCCGGCTTCGTCGACGACACCCGCGCGTTCTGCTCGATCCCGGTGCGGCACGACGTCGCCCGCCGCGTCGACGCCGGCTTCCTGGCCCGGCTCGTCGCCGAGCACCGCCTGCCGCTCGACGAGGCCGCCGAGACCATCGCCGACCTCGCCTACCACCTGCCCAAGCGCGTCTACCAGCGCACCGTCCACACTGGAGAGTCGGCGTGACCGAGATCACCGGCCTGACCGTGCACGACGTACGGTTCCCGACCGCGGCCGCCGGCGACGGCTCCGACGCCATCAACCGCGGCGACTACTCGGCCACCTACGTCGTGCTGGAGACCGCGTCGGAACGCGGGTTCGGCCTCACGTTCACCAACGGCCGCGGCAACGAGATCACCTGCGCCGCGGTGGAGGCCCTCGAGCACCACGTCGTCGGGCACACCGTTGAGGAGCTGTGCACCGCCGAGGGCGCCCGCACGCTCACCGCCGACGTGCAGGTGCGCTGGCTCGGCCCCGAGAAGGGCGTCGTGGCCATGGCGGCCGGGGCGATCCTCAACGCCGTGTGGGACCTGCGGGCGCGCCTCGAACAGAAGCCCCTGTGGCGGCTGCTCGCCGAGATGCCCACCGCCGACCTCGTCGCCGCGGTGGACTTCCACCACATCACCGACGCGCTCACCCCGGCCGAGGCGGCCGCGATCCTCGACGCCGGGCTCGACGGGTACGACGACCGCCTGGCCCACGTGACCGAGCACGGCTTCCCGGCGTACACGACCTCCGTGGGCTGGCTGGGGTACGACGACGAGAAGGTCCGCGCGCTCACCCGGGCCGCCGTCAAGGACGGCTGGAACGCGGTGAAGATGAAGGTCGGCGGGCCCATCGACGACGACGTGCGCCGGGCCGGCATCATCCGCGCCGAGATCGGCCCCGGCGCGCTGCTCATGATGGACGCCAACCAGGTCTGGGACGTCGACGAGGCGATCGCCAACATGGAGCGGCTCGTCGCCTTCGACCCGTACTGGATCGAGGAGCCCACGCACGCCGACGACGTGCTCGGCCACGCGGCGGTCCAGCGGGCCCTCGGCGCGCGGTGCAAGGTCGCCACCGGTGAGGTCGCGGCCAACCGGGTCATCTTCAAGCAGCTGCTGCAGGCCGGCGCGATAGGCATCATGCAGGTCGACGCGTGCCGGGTCGCCGGCGTCGGCGAGGTGCTCGCCGAGCTGCTCATGGCGGCCAAGTTCGGGGTCACCGTGTGCCCGCACGCGGGCGGGGTCGGGCTGTGCGAGTACGTGCAGCACCTGTCCTTCTTCGACTACCTGCGCGTCGGCCGGTCGCTGGAGGGGCGGATGGTGGAGTACGTCGACCACCTGCACGAGCACTTCACCGACCCGGTCCGGGTGGTCGGGGGCCGTTACCGGCTGCCCGAGCGCCCCGGCTACAGCGTCGAGATGCGCCCCGAGTCCGTGGCGGAGTTCGCTTTCCCGGAGGGGCCGGTATGGAGCGCCTGAGCCGGGCCACCGCCAGCGGTGCCGTCACGCCCACCGGCACCGGCATCGTGCACCTCGGGCTGGGCGCGTTCCACCGGGCCCACCAGGCCGTCTTCACGGAGGACGCGATCGTCAAGGGCGGCGGCGACTGGGGCATCGCCGCTGTCGCGCCGCGCTCGCGGGCCGTGCTCGACCCGCTGCTGGAGCAGGACCTGCTCTACAGCGTGCTGACCGTGGACGGCGAGCGGGTCAGCCCGCGGGTGCTCGGGGTACACACGCAGGGTCTGCACGCCGCCAGCCAGCCGGAGGCGGTCGAGCGCCTGCTGGCCGACCCGGCCGTGCGGGTCGTCACGCTGACGGTGACCGAGAAGGCCTACCGGGCCGACTCGCCGATCATGCGGCTGCTGCTGTCCGGGCTGCGTGCCCGGGCCGCCACCCAGGCCCCGATCGCGCTGGTCAGCTGCGACAACCTCCCCTCCAACGGGCGCCGGCTGGGGGAACTGGTCACCGCCGAGCTCGGCACCGCGGACTTCGTGAGCTTCCCGAGCACGATGGTGGACCGCATCGTCCCGGCCAGTACCGACGCCACCTACGCGACCGCGCGGAACGTCCTGGGCCTGGAGGACCGGGCCACGGTGGCCGCGGAGCCGTTCAGCCAGTGGGTCATCGAGGACGACTTCCCCGGCGGCCGGCCCGCGTGGGACCTCGCGGGGGCCATCCTGACCGACGACGTGGCCCCGTGGGAGGGGCTGAAACTGCGGATGCTCCTCGGCGCGCACTCGGCGCTGGCGTACCTCGGCGCGCTCGCCGGGGCGCCCACCATCGACCGGGCGCTCGAGCTGCCCGGCATGCGGGCGGCCATGGAGAGTCTCATCCGCACCGACATCGCGCCCACGCTGAGCCCGCCCGAGGGCCTGTCCCTGCAGCGGTACGGCGAGAGCGTCCTCGAGCGCTTCGCGAACCCGGCCCTGCGCCACCGCACCCTCCAGGTCGCGATGGACGGCTCGCAGAAGCTCCCGCAGCGGCTGCTCGGCACGATCGCGGACCGGCGGGCGGCGGGCAGCGTCCCGGTGTACGCCACCCTCGTCCTCGCCGCCTGGATGCGCTTCGTGCGCGGCGCCGCCGACGACGGCACCCCGCTGCCGCTGGACGACCCGCTGGCCGACCGGCTGCGGGCCACCCCGTCGCTGCTGGAGCTCGACGCGGTGTTCCCGCCCGGGTTCGCCGACGACGCCGAGCTGCGCGCGCAGCTGGACTCGTGGAGCCGCGAGCTGGACCGGCACGGGGTGCTCGGCACGCTGGAGGCGCTGCGGTGACCGCGCGCGTCGCGCTGATCGGGGCGGCGGGGCACGGGTCGTGGCACCTGCGGGCGATCGACGCGCTCGGCGAGCGGGTCCGGCTCGTCGCCACCTGCGACGTGCAGGCCGGCTTCGACTACACCGACCACCGGCGGATGCTCGCCGAGCGCAAGCCCGAGGTCGTGATCGTCTGCACCCCGCCGCACACGCACCTGCCGATCGCCCTCGACGTCCTCGACGCCGGGGCCGACCTGCTGCTGGAGAAGCCGCCGGTGCTGTCCCTCGCGGACCACCGGCGGCTCGCCGAGGCGGCCCGCGGCCGGGTGCTGCAGATCGGCTTCCAGGCCCTCGGCTCGCCGACGCTGCCGATGCTGGCCGACCGGGTCGGCGCGGTGCGCTCGGCCGCGGTCGCCGGGGCCTGGTGGCGGCCGGACACCTACTGGACCCGCACGTCGTGGGCGGGCCGGCGCGGGCGGGACGGCGCGCTCGTGAACCCCTTCGCGCACGCGCTGATGCAGGCCCTCGCCATCACGGGAATCCGTCCACCGTGGACGCTCAGCCTGGATCGGTACCGCACCCGCGCCGCCGTCGAGGTCGAGGACACGGCCACGCTGCGCCTCACCGTGCCCGACGGCCGCTCGGTGTTCGTGGCCGTCACGCTGTGCTCGGGCGAGTTCGTGCCCGGCGACATCAGCGTCGTCGGGGACGACGGCACGGCCGAGGTCGGCTACGCCCAGGACCGGCTCGACGGCGAGGTGCTGCCGGGCCGGATCGGGCTGCTGGAGAACCTGCTGGACCACCGCGAGCACGACGCGCCGCTGCTGGTGCCGCTGGAGCGGACCGAGCCGTTCACGGCGCTGGCCGAGGCGATCCTGGCCGCCGACGAGCCCGTGCTGCTCGCCCCCGCCCGCCTCGCCCGGCGCGACGACGGCATGGAGATCCCGGGCGCCGCCGGCCTGATCCGGCGGGCCGCCACCGAGCGCGCCCACTTCCGTGAGATCGGAGCCTTCCAATGAGGAAACTTTCGCTGGCCGACCTGCCCGACGGCGGTACCCCGGCCACGCTCGCCGCCATCGGTCAGGGCTGGGGACCGGTCCAGCGCGGCGGGATCAGCCGCTACGACGACCCCGGGCACCGCACCCACCCCGAGTCCGACGTGCACGTGCACGACGTCCCGGAGATCTTCACCATCGTGCAGGGCGCCGGCGTGCTCGAGCTCAACGGCGCCGCGGACACCCGGTTCGCCGCCGGGGACATCCTCATCATCGAGCCCGGCGAGAACCACCACCTGGTCAGCGACGGGGACGTACCCCTCGTCTTCACCTGGATGCACCTCTCACCGGTTGACGCGGGATCGACGACGGTCTAGCTTGGCGATGAGGAAACCGCTTTCCTAAGGCGGTTTCCTCCCGCCCCCGCATGCGGCAGACCCGCCCAGTCTCGGCCGCACACCCCCATGCGACTCGTGTCCCTGACCCGGAGGAAGCATGGAAACCCGCCCCAGGCGGCGCAGATGGCCCATCGTGGCCGCCGGCGCCGTCGCCTTCACGGCCTCGGCCGCGATCTTCTCGCAGATCGCGTTCGCGGCGACCCTCTTCAGCGACAACTTCGAGGACGGCGACACGAGCGGCTGGTCGAAGTCCGGCGGCACGTGGGCTGTCGTCTCCGACGGCTCCAGTGCGTTGCAGCAGAGCAACTCGGGCAGCGAGAACGCCCGCGAGTTCGCCGGTGACGCCGGCTGGACGAACTACACCGTCAGCGCCCGCGTGAAGCCGACCTCGCTCGCCAGCAACGGCCACGCCGCGCTGCTGGCCCGGTCCTCGAGCTCCACGACCTTCTACCGGCTCGCGCTGCTGCCCGGCAGCGTGCAGCTGCAGGCGGTCAGCAGCGGCTCGGTGACGGTGCTCGGGTCGGTCTCGCGCACGGTGAGCACCGGCACCTGGTACACCCTGTCGCTGACCGTCTCCGGCAGCAGCATCTCGGGCTCGGTCGACGGCTCCTCGGTCGGCTCCGGCTCGAGCTCGGTGGCCTCGAAGGGGCGCATCGGCGTGCAGACCGTCTACGCGGCGGCCTCGTTCGACGACGTGACGGTGAGCGACGCGGCCGGTCCCGGCCCGACGACCACCGGCCCGACGTCGACCAGGTCCCCGTCGCCGACGCCGACCGCGACCAAGTCGCCGACGCCCACCCCGACGGGTGGCGGCGGGAGCACCCCGACCGGCTCGTGGCCGAGCTCCACCGGCTCCGTCTCGGTCAGCGGCACGGTCTCCGTCAGCGGGACGCTCGACGGCGGCATGAAGCGGTACTGCTGCATCGGCGACGGCAGCCAGAGCGAGAGCCAGGACCCGATGTTCGAGCTCTCTGACGGCGCGACGCTGAAGAACGTCATCATCGGCTCCCCGGCCGGCGACGGCGTGCACTGCCTCGGCCGCTGCACCATCCAGAACGTGTGGTGGGAGGACGTGGGCGAGGACGCCGCGACCTTCCTGGGCACCAGCGGTGGCGACTCGTACGTCATCGGCGGCGGCGCCAAGTCCGCCTCCGACAAGGTGTTCCAGCACAACGGCAACGGCACCGTGCACATCAGCAACTTCTACGCCAGCGACATCGGCAAGCTGTACCGCGGCTGCGGCAACTGCACCAACCACTACGAGCGCCACGTGACCGTGGACAACGTGCTGCTGAACAAGGCGAAGTACGTGGTGGGCATCAACACGAACTGGGGCGACACCGCCACGCTGACCCGGGTCGTGGTGCAGGGCTCCTCGAGCATCCACGTCTGCGCCGAGTACCAGGGCGTGGCGAAGGGCAGCGAGCCGACGTATCTCGGTGACGGGATGGGCGACGGCCACTGCAACTTCAGCTCGTCGGACATCACCTACCAGTAACCGTGGGCGACCGCGGCGCCCGGCTCCGGGCGCCGCGGTCTACCATCGACGGTCATGACGCCGACCCCCACGCTCGATCCGAACGACCCGGCGGTGCAGGCCGGCGAGCTGTTCGGGCGGCTGCTGATACCGTGCTGCTGCTTCATGGTGATCGTCTGCCTCGTCGCCGTGCTCGTGATCCTGCTGCGGCGGCGCAAGGACCGGCGGGAGCACCAGCAGTACCGTTAATCGTTCGCGGCCGTATCATCGCGCGGCCTAGGCTCAAGGTATGAGACCCGTGCAGGACGTCGTCTCACGGATCCGGTACGACGCCGGTCTCGACGCGGCCCGCTTCTCGGTCGGCTACGAGGAGCGCGGGGCCGGAATCCGGGAGACGCCGCTGCTCGCGTTCGTCGGCGGCGGGGACGTGCCGTGGCACCGGGTGCGGTACGTCAAGGCCGGCGCGGTCGTCGTCTGGGACCGCCAGGCGCGCGTCGACCTCGTTTTCGGCCCCGGCGCCGCCGACCTGGCCGCGCTGACGGCGGCCGTTGTGGAGCAGGGGCCGGCTTCCGCCGCGCGGACGATCTCGGCGTTCGACGCCGCGGCCTGCCTGCGCTTCGATCCCGCGGCCGCGCAGTGGGTTCCGGCCGGGCCGGCCGCGCCCGTGCACGCCGACGCGATCCAGGTGGCCACGTTCAATGTGCTGTCGGACGCGTACGACCGGGAACTGACCTATCCCGAGCGCCGCGTCCCCGCCTGCGTCGACCTGCTCGAGGGGCTCGGCGCCGACGTCGTCGGGCTGCACGAGGTCACGCACGAGCTCTGGGCGGCGCTGCTCGCGTCACCGTGGGTGCGGGCGGGCTACTGCGTCTCGGCCGGGCCCGACGCCGAGATCGGCTACGGGACCACACTCATCGCCCGGTGGCCGCTCACGCTGGAGGTCCATCGGCTCTCGGCGTACAAGCGGCTCGTCCTCGGCCACACCGTGCTCAACGGCCGCGCCGTCGGGTTCTTGGCCGCCCACCTGACCAGCGACCACACCGAGGGGGCCGAGCAGCGGCGCGGGCACCAGCTGCGGGTCATCGCCGAGCGCCTGGACCGCGGCGACCTCGACGCCGCCGTCGTGCTCACCGACCTCAACGCGGGCGACGACGCCGCCCCGGCCGTGCCCGGCTACACCGACGCCTGGCGCGCGGTACACCCGCACGACGCCGGTTTCACGTTCGACCCCGCGGTGAACCCGCTCGCCGCGGTCGCCTCCCGCACCGGGCGCGCCGGCCGCCTCGACCGCATCCTCGTGCGCGGCGACCTCGCGCCGGTGGTCGCCGAGCGCTTCGGCGACCACCCGTTCGCGCAGGACGACGGCATTCCGCAGTACGTCTCCGACCACTTCGGCGTCACCGCGCTGCTGCAGCCGGCCCGGCCGACGCTCGCCGCCGCGCCGGTGCACACCTCGGCGCTGGTCGTCCGCCCGCCGGAGTCCGTCTGGGCGCAGATCCAGGCCGTGCGGGCGGTGCACGACCCGGCGTACCACCGCTGGATGCCCCACATCAACCTCGTCTACGGCTTCGTGCCCGAGTCCGGCTTCGCCGAGGCCGCCACGCTTGTCGCCGACGCCGTGGCGGGCACCGGGCCGATCCGCGTGCGCCTGGCCACGGTGCGCCGCTTCGAGCACCGCGGCTCCACGACCGTCTGGGTCGAGCCGTCGCCCACCGAGGCCCTGCGCCGCCTGCAGAGCGCCCTGGCCGCGCGGTTCCCCGGGTGTACCGCGGACAGGTACACGCCGCACCTGACCATCGCGAAGCTGACGGGCCCGGCGACCGAGTCCATGTTCGCCGCCCTGCGCCGCGAGTGGAAGCCGATCGAGTTCACCGTGACCGCCGTGGACCTCATCAGCCGCCGCGGCGACGAGCCGTTCGCCGTGCGCCGCACTGTGCCGCTGACGACGGGCCACGACGCGGCGCGCCTGCTCGTCGAGGACGCGTGCGCGGCGGTGCGCCCGGGCTCCCGCGTGCACGTCGTCGGCTCGGTCCGCCTCGGCGTCGCCACCGAGGACACCGACCTGGACCTGGTGTGGGTGTCGCCGCCCGCGCCCGGCGACCCGCTCGCAGCCCTGGCCGCGGTCCTCCCGGGCGCGCGGGTGGCCGGCGCGATCGTGCCGGTGGTCCGCGCGGCCGTGGCCGGCGTGAGCGTCGACGTCCAGCACGTGCCCGCGGTCGCCGACACCCTGCTGGACGACGCCGGGCGCCGGGCGCTGCTCGCGATCCGCGACGCCGACGCGCTCGTGGAGGGCCTGGACGTCGCGCTCTTCCGCTCGCTGCTGACGCGGGTCCGCCGCTGGGCCCGCGAACGCGAGCTGGACGGCGCGGCGTGGGGGCTGGTGGGCGGCTTCAGCTGGGCCGTGCTCGTGTCCGAGGCGATGCGGCACAACGTCACGGACCTCGACGCCTTCCTGCGCCACTGCGCAACCCATCCACGGCGGCCGCGGTCGGGGGACCGGCACGCGTACTGGCCGGTGTACTCGCCCACGCCGCCGGGGGTAAACACCACGCGGACGATGACCCGGTCCACGGCGGCGCTGGTTTCGGCGGCGTTCGGCGGCGGGGGGCTGCCGGAGCCGTGGCGGCACTCGCGGTTGGTGACGCTGCCGGCGGCCGACGATCTGGATGGGCGGGTGCTCGGGGTGATTCTGGCGCTCGAGGATGCGGGGGCTTCGGTTCGGCCGTATCCGCGGCGGCGGCAGCTCGGCATCGACGGGGGGTCGGCCTCCGCCGTCGCGGCGGTGCTTTCGTTGTAGTCAGCGGTGCTTCATCGCCGATCGTCTACCCACGATCCCGGGCGGCCGTACCGGCAGGCAACCGGATCATCGGCGACACCAAGACGACGATGACGGTCGCCTCCGCGGTGCAGGACAACGCCCAGAACAACAGTTCCCACACCTGGACCCGCAACGGCTCGTGCAGCAGGTTGAACGGGGCGAGGAACTCGAAGAACAACGCGGACAGGAACCACAGGGTCAAGGCGAGGCGCCACAGTTGCGCCACCACCCGGTCCGGCCACGCCGCGGCGACCGAGCGGTACAGCAGCGTGTGGCCGATGGCGAAGGCCACAAACCCGGCAAGGATGAGGTACGGCCGGGTGACGATGAACGGCAGGGGCTCGATGGTCTTGTATACGGCGATGACCTTGGGGCTCTGCGTCGCGGGGTTGAACAGCATCCCGGTCTGGCCCTGGTGGGAGCCGCCGAGCAGGCCGAAGGTACTGAAGTTGACCAGGGACAGGGCCAACCCGGCGGCGGCCCCGGCTATCAGCGTACGGACGATGGGAGTCTTCACGATCTGGTCCTCTCGTCCCGTCGTGCCCGCCGTCGCGGGTCGCGGGTGGTGGCGGGAAGCAGTTGCTGAAGATCTCGGATGAACGCCCCGGCTCGTTCGCCAAGTGGGGCCAGGAACTGTTGGTGTGCTTCGCCGACCGTTACCGCGGCGTGTTGGAACGTGGCACGCCCGTCGTCGGTGAGCGCCATCCGCGCGGTCCGACCGTCGGCCGGGTCGGGCACCGCAACCACCAGCCCGGCCGCAGCCAGTGCCCGCGCGGTCTTGGAGACCAGCATCTGGTCCAGGCCGCCCTGGTCGGCCAACTCGCGCTGGGTGGGGCTGTCGCCATCGCGGGAGTGCCAGGACAGCAGCGCGAGCAGCACGTACTCGGTGTGGGTCAGCCCCAGCGGCCGCAGCGCCGCGCCGGCCTGTGCCCGCCAAGCCATCGTGAGCCGCCACAGCAGAAAGCCCGCGTTCTCCTGCGGCCCACCGCGCTGATCGGTCATAGCGCAGATGCTAAACATGTTTAGCATCTCTGGCAAGGCACGATCCAAGCGACCTCAACCGCGCACCTCGAAGCCCCGCAGGGTGGCGCGGCATGGCCGGCACTACCTCCGCCGAGGCCACCTCGAACATTGGCCAGCATCTACATAACAATCCCGGGCTGGACTTTGGGGCTGCCCGACGACGCTCGGCCGATGGTGGCGGGAGCTTGCGCTCCCGCAACGTGTAAGCGTGGTCCCGGTTCGTTGTTGCGCACGGTTATTCCTCTTGGCCGTGGTTTGCCGGTGGGTTCGTGCGGGTCGTCATTCGGTGGTCCCGGATTTGTGCGCTATTTGAAGTGGGACGGCGGGTTTCTGGGTGGGTTGGGATAATTGTTTTGTGGTGGGGCAGATATCGTTGTTCAGTCGGGCGCAAGTGGCTGCTATGCGGGATCGGACTCGGGCGCGGAATTGGTCGCCTTCTCGGGATGCGTTTCGGCGAGAATGCAAGGAGCGTCGGTACTGGGGGCTTCGGCGGCGGTATGCGGAGAAGCTTCGGCGGGAATACGGCAGCGAGGCGGCTGGGTATGCGAGCTTCGCTCGGCGGGCGGCGGAGGCGAAGGCGGGCTACGAGCGGCGGGCGGCGGCTGCCCTTGCGCCGGATCCGGCAGGGCCGTCGGTTGACCAAGCCGAATGTTCCGTGCCGCCGGGTCCGCCGGTTGACCAAGCGGAGTGTTCCGTGCCGCCGGGTCCGCCGGTTGACCAAGCGGAGTGTTCCGTGCCGCCGGGTCCGCCGGTTGACCAAGCGGAGTGTTCCGTCCCGCCGGGTCCGCCGGTTGAGAAGACCGAACCTCTCGTCCTGCGGGTTCCGGCGGTTGAGCGGGGTTTTGGTCCGTCCTGCCGGATCCGCCGGTTGAGCGGGCCGAATGCGCCGTCCCGTCGGATGGGCAGCCTGTGGAACGTGCCATTGCCGACGACGATGGCGATCCGGGGCCGCGGCAGAGTGTGGACGGTTTTGAGCGGCCTGGCCCAACGCCATTGCGCAGCCCGTGCCGGCGGAACCGAAAGTCGATGTCATTCCGCCATTTGAGCCACAGGCCCTGGGTGGCTGACAATTCGGGGCTTTACCGTCCACCTCGTCGACCCGCGCCGCGACGAGCCGCTCGTCGTGCCGGGGTACTACGCGCCGACCGCCCGCTCGACCGAGTTCTGCGCCATCTCGCCCGAGGCGGTGCGCCGGGCCGGCCTGGACAGCGCCGTCGTCGGCATCGTCGCCGCCATCACCCGGACGCCGACCACGGCCGAGTCCGACGCGTTCGGCGAGCGCCTGGCCCACCTCGGGCACGGCTACCAGGGCGACATCATCGGCGCGCGCAACTCGGGCGTGACCCTGATCGTGCTGCTGCTCGCGATCGCCGCCGCCGTCATCACGCTCGGCGCGGCCGGCATCGCCACCGGACTGTCCGCCGTGGACAGCCGGCCCGACCACGCGACGCTCGGCGCCGTCGGGGCCTCCCCGGGCGTGCGGCGGCGCCTGGCCCTGAGCCGCGCGGGCCTCATCGCCGGGCTCGGCTCGCTGCTCGGCGGTGCTGGCGGCCTCGGCGCCGGCGCGGCGGTGCTGGCGGCGCTGAACGGCGGGAGCGTGCTGCACTGGCCGTCGGAGCCGCCGATACCGTTCACGCCGCCGTGGCCGAGCCTGGCCGTCACGCTCGTGGTGGTACCGCTCATCGCCATGGCCGCGGGCGGCCTGCTGACCCGCGCGCGGCTGCCGGTCGAGCGGCGGCTGTAGCGGCGGCCGCGGCACCTCGACCACGAGCCGCGCGGCGCGGCGCCATCACGTTCGGGTGATATGCGAAGTCACCCTCGGCGCGTGGGGATTAATCCGAACGTGCATGAAACCGAGGGCTAAATTGCGAACGGGCGCAGGTCAGGACCGCGCCCCCTCGAACTGTCGTGATGGGGCCCTCACGTTGCGTTGACGCGACCTGCAGGCGATTGGTCCGATACCCCGTCCGAAGTTGCTCACGGTGACGATTGGGGTACCGACACGTGCGGCTGTCCAGACTACTCATCGGCACGGTCCTCGCGGCCGTCGTGGCATCGCTGCTGCCCGGCGTCACGGCGTTCGCGGTCGGGGCCAACCTGATCGGCAACCCCTCGGCGGAAACCGCCTCCGGCTCCGGCCCGGCGAGCTGGACCTTCGACAAGTGGGGCACCAACCAGGCCACGCCGAGCTGGAAGGCCGGTGGCAAGGACGGTCAGAAGAGCCTCGCCGTCACCATGACGTCGCGCACGTCCGGCGACGCCAAATGGATGTCGGCGCCGGTCACGGTCAAGCCGGGCACCAAGTACGTCGTCTCGGACTGGTACATCGGCGACGTGCTGACCACGCTCGAGATCCTCTACACCAACGCCGCCGGCAAGCAGACGTTCGTGTGGCTCGCCGACGCGCCCGTCTCGGCCGCGTGGAAGCAGCTGTCGGTCGAGTTCACCACGCCCGCCGACGCGGTGAAGGCGTCCGTGTACCACGTGCTGGCCAGGAAGGGCAGCCTGCAGACCGACCTGTACTTCCTCGCCGAGTCCGGCGCGGCCGACCCGACGCCGACGCCGGCCTCGGTCCAGCTGACCGCGCCCGCCGACGGCGCCACCGTCACCGGCACCCAGCAGGTCGCCGCCACCGCCAGCAGCGACGTGCTCGGCGTCAAGTTCGCCGTCGACGGCACCGACCTGGGCGCCGAGGACAGCACCGCGCCGTTCACCGCCAGCTGGGACACGAAGAAGGCGGCCAACGGCGCGCACACCGTCACCGCCACGGCGCGGACGGCCTCCAGCGGTGCCGCCGCGACGTCGAAGGTCACCGTGACCGTCAACAACACGACGACCACGCCGCCGCCGACGACGCCGGGCAACCTCATCGCCAACCCGTCGGTCGAGACCGCCAACGGCACCGCGCCCTCGGGCTGGAGCAGCTCCACCTGGGGCACGAACACCACCGCGTTCAGCTACCTCAGCACCGGGCACACCGGCAGCCGCAGCGTGAAGACGCAGATCACGAAGTACACCAGCGGCGACTCGAAGTGGAGCCCGGCCGCGGTCACCGTCACGCCCGGCCAGACCTACCAGTACTCCAACTGGTACCAGTCCAACGCCGACAGCGAGATCGACGTCGAGGTCACCATGGCCGACGGCTCGCAGCAGTACGCGTACCTCGCGGCCGCCCCGGCCTCCGCGGCGTGGGCGAAGGTCGGCGCGCAGTACACCGTCCCCGCGGGCGCCACCAAGATCACCGTGTTCCAGGTGCTCGCGAAGGTCGGCTGGGTCACCGCGGACGACTTCAGCCTCGGCGAGTACACCCCGGCGCAGCTCAACCGGGCGCTGATCAGCCTCACGTTCGACGACGGCTGGAAGTCGCAGTACACCGCCGGCGTGCCGCTGCTGGACAAGTACCAGACGCCGTCGACGTTCTACCTGCTCACGAGCACCATCACGTACCCGGACTACATGACCCAGGCCGAGATGGGCGACCTCGTCAACCACCGGGCCGAGATCGCGTCGCACACCGTCACCCACCCGCACCTGCCGACGCTGACCGCCGTCCAGGTCGACAGCGAGCTCAAGGACAGCCAGGCGAGCCTGCGGTCCTGGTACGGCGCCGGGGTGGCGAAGAACTTCGCGACGCCGTACGGCGAGTACAACGCGACAGTGCTCGCCAAGAGCAAGCTGTACTACCGCTCGCACCGCTCCACCGACGAGGGGTACAACACCAAGGACAGCACCGACGTCTACAACATCAAGGTGCAGAACATCCTCGACACCACGACCCCGGCCCAGGTCGGGCTGTGGATCGACCAGGCGCTGCGGGACAGGTCGTGGCTGGTGCTGGTGTACCACGAGGTCGACGCGACCGCCGAGGACCCGACCTACGCCGTCTCGCCCGCCAACCTCGAGGCCGAGCTGAAGCTGATCCAGCAGAAGGCCATCACGGCGAAGACCGTCGACCAGGCCCTCGACGAGGTGGTACCGCAGCTGGCATAGCATGACCGTCGTGGGGTGGATCGCGCGCGGCCTGTGGGGGCTCATCGCCGCCAAGGATCCCGCGGTCCACCCCAGGACCCGGCTCGGCCGTTCGCTGCCGCTCGTCGGCGCGATCGGCGGGCTGCTGTCGGGGCTGCTGGCGTTCCAGTACTACAACGGCAACGTCCCCGAGGCCGGCAGCCGCCACTGGATGCAGGTCATCGCCTGCTCGGTGCTCGTCGGCGCCCCGATCGGGCTGGTCGCCACCCGGCCGCTGCTGGCCTGGCGCCTCGCGTTCCTCTCGGCCATCTACACCAGCCTCGCCCTGCAGATCCAGCAGGGCACCCCGTGGCCGTTCCAGCCGGTGCAGATCCTCAGCTACCCGCTCATCCTCGCGGTCGTGGCGATCCGGCACCACCGCGCGATCGTCGTCTGGGTCGGCATCAGCGCGTTCCTGCTGGTCGTCGTCTACGTCAACCCCGCCAACGTCGCCGGGCTCCTGCTGCTCGTGCTGGCCATCCTCGTCATCGGCGACCAGATCCGCCGCCGCCGCGAGGTGCAGCGCGAGCTCGCGGCCGAGGCCGAGCGCACCGAGATCGCCCAGGCCCGGCGCACCGTCGCCGAGGAGCGCAACCGCATCGCCCGCGAGATGCACGACATCGTCGCCCACCACATGTCGCTGATCGCGGTGCGGGCCGAGACCGCCGTCTACCGCATCGAGGGCGTGCCGCCGGCCGTGGCGGAAGAGCTTCAGGCCATCGCCGGTACCTCGCGCGAGGCCCTCACCGAGATGCGCCGCCTGCTCGGCGTGCTGCGCGACGACTCCGTCCCGCTCACCGAGCCCCAGCCGACCATGGACGAGCTCTCCGGGCTGGTCCGGGAGGCGCGCGCGGCCGGGGTGCAGGTCGAGTACTCGCCGGCGCCCGGCATCGAGGTGCCGCCCGGCGTCGGGCTGGCCGCCTACCGCATCGTGCAGGAGGCGCTGTCCAACGCCCGCCGGCACGCGGCCGGGGCGCCCGTCGCCATCGTCATCTTCCGCGACAAGGAGGAGCTGCGGGTCTTCGTGCGCAACGAGCCCACCGGCGGCCCGCCCGCCCCGGAGGGCAAGGGCGGCCACGGGCTCATCGGCATGCAGGAACGCGCCGCCGCCATCGGCGGGACCCTGCGCGCCGGCCCGGCCGCCGACGGCGGCTACGAGGTCGTCGCCACGCTGCCCCTGGGAGAGGCATGATCAAGATTCTCATCGTCGACGACCAGGCGATGGTCCGGCAGGGCTTCGCCGCGCTGCTGGCCGCCCAGCCCGACTTCACCGTCGTCGGCGACGCCCCCGACGGCGAGCAGGGCGTGACCCTGGCCCGGGAGCGGGCGCCCGACGTGGTCCTCATGGACATCCGCATGCCCGTCCTCGACGGGCTGCAGGCCACCCGCCGCATCCTCGGCGTCGGCCCCGGCCTGCACCGGCCCCGGGTGCTCATCCTCACCACGTTCGACCTCGACGACTACGTCTTCGAGGCGCTGCGCGCCGGCGCGTCGGGCTTCCTGCTCAAGGACGCCCCCGCGGCCGAGCTCGTCAACGCGGTCCGGGTGGTCGCGGCCGGCGACGGGCTGCTCGCGCCCTCGGTGACCCGCAAGCTCATCGAGGAGTTCGCGGCCCGCCCCCGCGCGGTCACCCACCAGCCGGCCCGGCTGCGGGAGCTGACCCCGCGCGAGCTCGAGGTGCTGCGGCTGATCGCCCGCGGCCAGTCCAACGCCGAGATCGCCGAGACCCTCGTCGTGGCCGAGCAGACCGTGAAGACCCACGTGAGCCGCGTGCTGCAGAAGCTCGACCTGCGCGACCGCGCCCAGGCCGTCGTCTTCGCCTACGAGGCCGGGGTCGTGACCGCGGGAGAGTAGTACCCCGGTACCCCCGGCCCCTGGCTCCGCGGAGTGACGACCGGGCCGGGTCCGCGGCTCTAACTTGCGCGCATGTACTCCGTCGAGACGATCATCGCCTGGTACCGCGAGCACGCCGACGCCCTGCGCGCCGCCCGCGAGGAGCAGCGCGAGCTGCTCGCGGCCCGCCCGATGCGCCCGAAGCTGGACGACATCGAGGCCGAGATCAGCTACCTCACCGTGCGGGCGCTGCGCCCGCACACCGTGGTCGAGATCGGTTCGTACCACGGCTGGTCCACGTCGTGGCTGCTGCGCGCCCTGCGCGACAACGGCGACGGCGTGCTGCACACCTACGACCGGGTCGACCACGCCACGCGCAGCCTGCCCGACGAGCTGACCCGCACCCGCTGGCGGTTCGTGCGCGGCGACGTGCGCGCGGCCGAGCTGCCCGGCGACCCCGGCTTCGTGTTCGTCGACGCCCTGCACACGGCCGGGTTCGCCCGCTGGTACACCGCCGGGCTCTTCGACCATCTCAAGCCGGGCGTGGCCGTGGCCGTGCACGACGTGTACCACGGCCGCCGCCCCTGGCCCGGCAGCGAGGGCGCGGTGCTGCTGCGCTGGCTGCGGGAGCGCGGCATCGCGCACCTCACCGCGTCCCGGCACGGCGACCCGGACCTGCGCGACCACCTGACCGGCGTGAAGCGCCGGCTGCGCATGGCGGCCCCCGTGCACGCCGGCACCCATGACCCGATGGCCTTCTTCAGTACCGTGGAACTAGCCGGATAACGGCGCCGCGGTATGACGATCCGGGCCCGGCCGGCTTCCTACGTTCCTCGGCATGAAGTCCAACGGTGCTCAGCTGTCGCCCAAGGCGTTGTCATTGAGAACGCTGCTGCTGCTCCCGGTCGTCGCCGCCGCCCTGACCGTCTTCGGCCCCACGCACGCCCCGGCGACGCCGGCGCCGCTGCCGATCCAGAGCGTCCGCCTCGCCGACGGCCGCGCCCTGGAGATCGTGGGCGACCTGGGCCGCGCGCACACCGTCGTGGTGCTCGTCCCCGGCGTGGACACGACCGCGGCGAACTTCGACCGCGGGCTCGGCGGTGTGCAGCGGCGCGCGCCCGCGTGGCAGGCGCACCAGCTGTACGACGCGATCGGGGACCCGGCGGTCGCCGTCGTGGCGTGGCTCGGCTACCACCCGCCGCACGGCGTCGGGCTCGACGCGGCCCGCGAGGATCTCGCCTCGGCCGGCGCGGCCGCGTTGCGGGAGTTCGTGTCGCGGCTGCCCGGCGAGCGGATCGTGGTCGTCGGGCACAGCTACGGCTCGACCGTCGCCGGGCTCGCCGCGCACCGGCTCGACCCGCGGGTCACCGACATCGTCGCGCTGGGCAGCCCCGGCATGGGCGTCGAGCGGGCCGCGGACCTGCACACCACCGCGCACGTCTGGGCCGGCACCGCGGCCAACGACTGGACCCGGCGCATCCCGGGCGTGCGCATCGCCGGGGCCGGGCACGGCGCGCACCCCTACGAGGCCGCGTTCGGCGCCACCGCGATCCCGGTCGGCGGCGTCGACGGGCACGACGGGTACTTCGTGCCCGGCACCGAGAGCCTGTCCGCGCTCGCCGGCGTCGTCGAAGGTACCGACGCCGCGGCTCAGCGTTTGTAGCCCTTGAGGGCCGCCTCCAGCCGGGCCTTTGCGTCGGCCGGGAGCTGGCCGCCGTCGGCGAGGGCGGCGCGGACGACCGCGCGGAACGTCTCGGAGAACTGCGCGTAGTGCGGGGTCACCGGGCGGGTGCGGGCCGAGCGGATCGCCTCGAGCAGCGTCGGGGCGTACCGGTAGCGCTGCAGCACCTGGGCGTCGCGGTACACGATCTCGCGGGTGGCCGCGAAACCGCCGCGCTCGAACAGGATCTGCTGGCTGCGCTCGCTGGTGAGGAACTCGATGAGCTGCCGGGCCGCGTTCGGGTGCCGGCTGTGGGCCGACACCGCGAGGTTCTGCCCGCCCAGCGCGCTCGGCCCGGGCAGCCGGGTCACCTCGAACCGGACCGCCGGGCGGGTGTCGGACGCGCTCGGCGCGGGGCTCGCCGCCGTCGACGGCCGGGCCGCGGCCAGGTCGGCCGGCGGGTCCAGGGCCCGATGGGCGACCGGCCAGTTGCGCATGAACAGCACCTTGCCCTCGGCGAACGCCTGGGTCGCGGCCTGCTCGTCGAAGCTCGCCGACTCCGGCAGGATCACCTGCGGCGACGACCGGCTCAGGCCGGCCGCGAGCCGGTTCAGGCCGTCCTGGGCCTCCTTGGAGTCGATGACGACGTTGCCGTCGCCGTCGACCACGTCGCCGCCCGCGCCCCAGATCGCCTCCAGCGCGTTGACGGTCAGGCCCTCGTAGTCGGCGAGCTGGCCGGTGTACCCGGCGCCCGGACGCGCGCCGTCGCCGGACAGCGCGCCGAAGCCGGTCAGCACCGACTGGGCCGCGGCGACCAGCTGGGGCCAGCTCGTCGGCGGGGTGCCCACGTAGTCGTCGCGGTAGTACAGCAGCCCGGCGTCGGTGTTGAACGGCAGCGCCCAGAGCTTGCCGTCGTAGCGGCACGTGGCCAGCGGCGCCCCCAGGAAACCCGTCGTGTCGGCGTCCAGTTCGCGGATGTACCCCTGGGAGGCGAACTCCGCCGTCCAGGTCACGTCGAGGTTGTAGATGTCGGCGTCGCCCCGGCCGCCGCCCTGCGCCCGGGCGACCATCTCGCTGCGCTGGGCGTCGGCGACCGCGGCGAGCTCCTCGATGCGGGCCGGGCTGCGCGGGTGCAGCGCGTTCCACTGGTCGACGAGGGCCTGGCGCTGGTTGCCATACCCGTCGTCGCGCCCGCTGAGGATGACGAGCTCGCCGTCCTCGGCCGCGCCGTCGCCGGCGAACCACGGCACCACGAACGCACTGACGAGCAGCGTGACGGCGACGCCGGCGGCGATGCCGAGCGCGACGAGCTCGGCCCGGGGCCGCCGCTTCGGCCACGCGGGCCGCCACTTCGGCTTCTTGTCCACTATGGACGCTGCGGACCCGTCAACCGCCATTCGCGGGCTCACCTCCCCAGAGCAGGCCGAACAGGTCCTGCAGGATGTCGCCGATCGAGCCGGTCGCGGCGTCGTAGCACGCGCCGCCGGTGTGCGCGGTGATGTCGCGCAGCCCGAACGCGCCGCAGCTCGCCTCGCCGATCGCGATGACGAACACGCGCACGCCCTTGCCGCGCACGAGGGCGTCGACCCCCGCCGGGTCCACGCCGCTGGTGTCGTTGCCGTCGGTCAGCACGACCAGCCCGGCGATCTGCTCGTCGAGGCCGCGGGCGGCGTCGTCCACCCCGCCGGCGATGGTCTGCAGCAACGGCGTGTCGCCGCCGGGCTTCACCTGGGCGAGCGCGTCGACGGCGGCCTTGGCCCGCGGTACACCGGCGATGGGCACGTCGGCCCGGCCGAGCGGCACGATGTCGCGGGTGTTCGGGAACACCCGCAGCCCGAACTCGTCGCGGCCGCTCATCAGGTCGAGGGCCCGCCCGACGCCGGCCGAGGCCACCTGGAAGCGCGTCTGGCGGCCGTCGGCGAGGGTCTGCATGGAGCCGGACACGTCCATGGCGAGCAGGACCCGGCCCGGGCGCCGGGCCTGGGAGTACCGCAGCAGCGTCGTCCGGACGGTGTCGGGCGGCGGCGGGCGGCGCTCGAACGCGACCCCGGCGTGCGCGCCGAAGCGGTCCGTGAGCGGGTCGGCCACGTCGAACAGCGGCGGCGGCCGCAGCGCCGAGCGGACCAGGGCGCGCTTGCCGTCGTCGCGGCCCAGCCAGCCCTCGAGGTCGCGGACCGCGGCGGTGGCCGTGGCCGCGGTGGTGTCCCAGCCGAGGCGCACGAGCGGATGGTCGGCGCCGACCGTGTCGGCCGGATAGAAGGCGACGAGGGCCTGGTCGCGGTCGGGCGGGCCCTGGTCGAGCCCGCAGCCGAGGCCCTGGTTGAACCGGACCAGGGCCTGCTCGGTGGTGAGCACCGCGGCCCGGTGCGGGTCGCCGGCGCGCTTGCGGCACAGCAGCTCGGTGCTGTCGCCGAGCGGGAATCCACCCGCGTCGAGGGAGCGCTCGATGCGCTGCTCGATCGCGCGGGCGCCCGGGGCGTCGGCCTTCGTCCGGTCGTACAGCACCGTCGTGGCCAGCGCCCCCGCCCCCGACACCGACGGGTCCGGGCGCAGCACGTCCCAGCCGCGGCGCACCACCTCGTCCCACAGCTGCTTCCAGGTCAGCTCCGCGCGCCGCTCGGCGAGGTCGTCGGGCAGCGCGGCCGCGGGCACCCCGAGCACCACGGGGGAGGCGGCGACGACCCGCTGCTCGGCGATCGGCACCGGCACCGCGAAGCGCGCGGCCGCGTCCCGGGCCGCGTCCACGTCGGCGGTGGAGTCGGGCAGCCACACGTCGGGCCGCGGCCCGATCTGCCCCAGCGCGTCGTTGCTCCAGCCGCTGCCGATCGCCTCGCGGGCGTCGTCGGGGCGGGCCGCGAACACGTACAGCTCGGCGGTCGGGCACCCGTGGTTCGCCGCCGCCGTGGCCGACTCGTAGGCGTCGGCGAGCTCGCGTACCGCATCCAGCTGCTCCTGCGAGGTGAGCACCCGCACCGCGGCGGGCCGCTCGCACCCGCGCCACCAGCGCTTGGCGAAGTCGACGGCCGGCGGCACGACGTAGCCGACCGCCAGCGCGGTGAGGCACAGCCCGCCGACGAAGGCCAGCACCCGCGGCCGCAGCAGCGTGCCCAGCTTCTGCAGCACGTCGCCGGACCAGTGCAGCAGCGACTCGAACAGGCCGGCGGCGAAGAGCCCGCCGAGGCCGCCGATGATCGAGCCGCCGATGAGCATCGCCCAGCGCGTGAACGACGCCGGCTGGCCCGTGGACAGCTGCTGCAGCGCGATCCCGGCCCCGGTGAACAGCGCGACCAGGATCGACACCAGCGGCCGGGCGGACTCACGGCCGTTCCCGTCGTCCCCCGAGCCGGCCATGGTCTCCATCATGCCCCTCGATGCCCAGCCGCGCCGTCTATGCTTCGGCGGTGGTCGACTTCGACGTGCTGGTGCTGGGGGGAGCGGGCGTGGACACCATCGTCCGCGTGCCCGAGCTCGCCCTGCCCGACAGCGACAACCTGCCGGTGCCGCCGATCCGCGACTACGTCGCCCACTCCGGCAACGGCGTGGCGCTCGGGTTCCACGCGCTGGGCCTGCGCACCCGGTTCGCCGACGTGCTCGGCGACGACGAGCAGGGCGCGCTGATCCGGGCCCGCCACGCGGTGCTCGGCCTCGACGGCGTCTTCATCCCGGCGCCGAACGGCACCCCGCGCAGCGTGAACCTCGTCGACGCGGCCGGGCGCCGGTTCTCCTTCTTCGACGGGCGCCACCCGGACGGGTACGTCTTCCCGGAGGACTTCTACCTCCCGCTGGTCGAGAAGGCGGCCCACGTGCACGTCGCCACCCAGCGCACGCCCGCCGTCTGGGCGGCCGCCCGCGAGCTGGGCATCTCGACCTCGACGGACGTGCACGCCTGGGACGGCGAGGCCGGCTGGGCGTGGCCGATGGCGGGCGAGGCGGACCTGGTGTTCCTCTCCTCGGCGGCCGCGGCCGACCGGATCGACGACGTCATGCGCCGCATCCTCACCGAGGGCCGCGCCTCGGTCGTGGTGGCCACCGAGGGCGACGCCGGCTGCCGGGTGCTCGCCGAGTGGTCGGGCCCGGCGCCGCTGCGCTTCCCCGTCGCGGCGCTGGAGCGGCCCGCCGTCGACTCCAACGGCGCCGGCGACGCGTTCAGCACCGCCTTCATGAGCCGCTGGCTGCACGGGCGCCCGCTGCCCGAGTGCGCGCTCGCGGGCGCCGTGTCGGGCGCGTTCGCCTGCGGCGCCGAGGGCACCCACCAGGAGCTCATCGCCGAGGCCGACCTGGCCGCCGCGATGGCCCGGGCGGCGCCGTCCTGGGGCCCGCGCTTGTCGGATTAGCGTCGTTCTGTTGGAATTCCGCGGGTGAACGCGATCCTCGGGGGAATGTGGCGGGCATATCTGCGGCGTGTGGTGCGGCTGGGGTTCGCGGCGGCGATCGTGGTCGGCGTCCTGACGGCCGAGAGCAGCATGTGGCTGCGGACGGCGGCCGACGGGCACATCTTCACCGTCGCCGACGTGCCGGCGGCCCCGGTCGCCATGGTGCTCGGCGCCCAGGTGTACGACGACGGGACGCCCTCGCCCTTCCTGGAGGCGCGGCTGGAGCTCGCGCGGCAGCTGTACGCCGCGGGCAAGGTCAAGGCGATCCTGGTCTCCGGCGACCACATGGACTGGGGGTACGACGAGCCCGGCAACATGTGGCTGTGGCTCAACGCCCACGGCGTCCCGGCCGGCCGGATCATCGAGGACCACGCGGGCTTCGACACGTACGACTCCTGCGCCCGGGCCAAGCGCGTCTTCGGCGTCGATAAGATGATCATCGTCACCCAGGCGTTCCACCTGGAGCGCGCCGTGACGCTGTGCCGCCACCTCGGCGTGGACGCGACGGGCGTGGGCGACACGACGATGGCCCGCTTCCGGGCGCCGTGGCTGCAGGCCTCGGCGCGCGAGTACGGCGCGGCGGACAAGGCCGCGTGGGACGTGCTGTCGGGGCGCGACCCGGTGTTCCTCGGCCGGCCCGAGACCTCGGTGCAGGAAGCCCTCGACCAGGGCTGATCCGTGCCCGGTTTCGCCCCCGTCTTCGGGGTTCGCCGCCGGCGGGGGATGATCGGGGGCATGACCTCGTTGCTGGGCGTTGCCTCACCCGTGATCGCCGCCCCCATGGCCGGCGGCCCGACGACCACGGCCCTGGTGACGGCGGCGGCCCGCGCCGGCAGCCTTGGTTTCCTGGCCGCGGGCTACCGGACCGCGGCGGAACTGGCCGCCCAGCTGGACGAGGTGGACGGCCCCTACGGCGTGAACGTCTTCGCCCCGAACCCGGTCCCGGTCGACCCGGCCGAGTTCCGCGCCTACGCCCGGATCCTGCAGCGCGAGGCCGACGTCTACGGCCTGGACCTGGCGAACGCCGAGATCACCGAGCACGACGACGACTGGTCGGCGAAGATCGACCTGCTCCTGTCCCGCCCGGTCCCGCTGGTCTCCTTCACGTTCGCCCTGCCCCCGGCGGCCACCGTGGCCGCCCTGCGCCGGGCCGGCACCGTGGTCCTGCAGACCGTGACGTCCACCGCGGAGGCGCGAGCCGCCGCCGAGCTGGGCTTCGACGGCCTGATCGTGCAGTCCTCGGAGGCCGGCGCGCACTCGGGCACCTTCACGCCGACGATCATCCCGCGCGACGTTCCGCTCACGGACCTGGTGCGCGCCGTCCAGGGCGTGGTCGACCTTCCCGTGATCGCCGCGGGCGGCGTGGGCACCGCCGACGACGTGGTCGCGACCCTGGAGGCGGGCGCCGAGACCGTGATGGTGGGCACCGCCCTGCTGCGCACGGACGAGAGCGGCGCGTCGGCGGTACACAAGACGACGCTGGCCGAGGCGGCCACCCGCGCCGTCCGCGCCGAGGCCGGCGACGAGAGCGCCCGGGACGACGCCGGCGACGGGCTCGTCGGGACCGGGATCTGGTCCACCGTGGACACGGTGATCACGCGGGCGTTCAGCGGCCGGCCCGCCCGGGCCCTGCGCAACGGCTTCGTCGACCGCCACGACGGCGAGGCGCCCTCGGGCTACCCCGCGGTCCACTACCTCACGACCCCGCTGCGCCGGGCCGCCGCGCGCGCGAACGACGCCGACCGGGTCAACCTGTGGGCCGGGACGGGCTTCCGCTTCGCCACGGACGGTCCCGCCGCCGACGTCCTCCGCCGGCTCGCCAGCCGGGCCTGACCGTCACGAGGCCAGGCCGCGCTCGAAGGCGTAGCGGACGGCCTGGGCGCGGTCGCGCACGCCGATCTTCGCGAACAGGCGGTTGATGTGCGACTTCACCGTGACCTCGGTGACGTACAGGCGCTCGGCGATCTCACGGTTCGACAGGCCCGCGGCGATCAGGCTCAGCACCTCGGTCTCGCGGGCGGTCAGGCCCTCCGCGACGGGCGGGGGCGGTGCCGCGGACGAGGACTGCACGGCCGCGGCCAGGAGGCGCTGCTGCACCTTCGGGTCCAGCACCGACTGGCCCGCCGCGGCCGCGCGGATGGCCTGGGCGATCTGGACCCGGCCCGCGTCCTTCGTCAGGTAGCCCAGCGCGCCCGCCTGCAGGGCCGTCAGGATGTCGTCGTCGTCGGCGAACGTCGTCAGGACCACCACCCGGGTCTCGGGGTGCGCGGCGCGGATCGCGCCCGTGGCCGCCACGCCGTCCATGCGCGGCATGCGCAGGTCCATCAGCACCACGTCCGGGCTGTGCCGCGCCACCAGCTCCAGCGCCGCCTCGCCGTCCGCGGCCTCGCCCACCACCTCGACGTCGTCGAGCAGGCTCAGCATCAGGGCCAGCCCCTCCCGCACGGCGGTCTGATCGTCGGCCACCACAACCCGGATGCTCATCCGGGCATCCTCACATCCACCAGCCAGCCGTCGTCCGACGGCCCGGCCGCGAACGCCCCGCCGGCCAGCTCGGCGCGCTCGCGCAGGCCGGTCAGGCCGTACCCGGACGACAACCCCGTCGTCGGCGGCCCGGCCGGGCCGTGGTTGCGCACGGTGAGGCGGATCTCGGCGTCGCCGTACTCGAGCCGGACGTCGACCGAGCTGCCCGGCGCGTGCTTGCGGACGTTCGTGAGCGCCTCCTGCGCGGAGCGGTACAGCGCCAGGCCCGTCTCGGCGGTCACGTCGCGCGGCTCGCCCAGCAGCGCGAAGTCCGCGTCGGCGGTGAGCTCGCGCAGCAGCTCCGGCAGCGGCACGGGATCGCCGCGCAGGGCGCTCACGGCGCGCCGCGTCTCGGTGAGGCCGTCGCGGGCCAGGCGGCCGGCGCGGTCGACGATCACCGCGGCGTCCGCGGCCCGGTCGCGCTCCAGCAGCGCGGCCGCCGTCTCCAGCTGCAGGGACAGGGCGGAGAGGGAGTGGGCGAGCACGTCGTGGATCTCGCGGGCCAGCCTCGCCCGCTCGGCCAGCGCGGCCGCCTTGGCCTGCTCGCCGGCCAGGAGCTCGTTCTGCTCGGCGCGGGCCTCGCGCTCCCGGCGGACGTTGCCCAGCAGGAACAGCAGGAGCATCGCGCCGGCCCAGATGACTATCGACTCCAGCGGGGAGCCGGCGATCGTGTGCGCGACGACCAGCAGGACCGCGCCGGCGCCGGTGAGCACCGCGGCGGTCGTCAGCGGCAGCGACGCGCACGCGATGGTGACCCCGGCGAGGGCGAAGACGGCGCCGTAGCCGCCCGGGCGGGCCAGGGTCAGTTCGAACCCGGCCAGCATGCAGGCGGCGATGGTGTACGGCTGCCAGCGCGGGGCCCCGAACCGCAGCGTCATCGCGGTCCACGCCGCCCCGCCGAACACGATGCCGGCGAGCAGGGCGAGGCCCCGGCCGGAGAGCCCGGGCCGGGGTTCGTCCTGGAACATCGCGATGACCACGATCGTCAGGATGATCAGGGAGCGCAGCTGGCGGTACCGGGCGACGCGGCGCGCGGTGACGAACTCGAACACCGGACCAGTCTGCGCCATGCTCAGACCCGGCCGATGAAGTCACCGCGGCGGGCGGCCCGCCGGGCGCCCTGCGGGGCGAACGGGGCGCCGGTGGCGATGGCGCGCCGGCCGACGATCGCGGCCTCGCCGAGGAAGCTCAGGCCGAGCACGAGCAGCAGGCCGGCCGAGAGCACCGCCGCGTCGGCGTGCAGGGAGCGCCCGGCGAGCGTCTGGCCGACCCGCAGCACGATGAGGGCGACCCACACGCCGATGGTGACGAGCGTGTAGCGGTACCACACGTGGCCCTGCTGCACGAACACCTTCACGGTCAGGCCCCGCACGATGCCGCCGATCACCGCGAGCACCGCCCCGGCGCCGAGCACCGCGCCGTCGATGACCGGGTGCTTGGCCGCGGTGGCGAAGTCGACCTGAGCGAGGGTGTAGCCGCCGGCGACGATGAGCAGCAGCGGCGGGACGATCAGGCGCCGGGCCGCGAGCGGCTCCCCGATGTACCGGCGGACCATGAGCAGGACGATGACGGCGACGGCGATCAGCAGCGTGGTCGTGTTCATGGCGAGAACGGTATTGATCGGCGTCCGCGAGCGCCGCCACCCACGGTTGGAACCCTGGGTGGAGATTAGTATCCAACCCGTGGCGGAGTGGATCATCCGGGAGCGGCCGTGGGACGACCCGGCCGGGGCGGCCCTGCGGGCCGAGCAGGTGGCGGAGCTCGACGCGCGGTACGGCGGCGGGGAGCACGAACCCGGCGCCGCCCCGAGCGCGGACGACGTCGACGTCTTCCTGGTCGCCGAGCGCGACGGCGCACCGGTCGGCTGCGGGGCGCTGCGGCGGCTGGACGGTTCCAGCGCCGAGATCAAGCGGATGTACGTCACCCCGCCCGCCCGCGGCACGGGTGTCGCCACGGCGCTGCTGCGCGCCCTCGAACGCCACGCGGCCGGGCGCGGCTGGCCGCGGCTGCGCCTGGAGACCGGCACCGAGCAGCCCGACGCGCGGCGGTTCTACGAGCGGGAGGGGTACCGCCAGATCCCGCTCTTCGGGGTTTACCAGGGCTCCGAGCTGTCCGTCTGTTACGAGCGCACGATCAGCTGAGCCCGGGCCAGCGCGCGGGCGTGGTGCAGCTCGCCGGCCCGCCGCAGCGCCGCATCGGCCCAGGTGGTGTCGCCGGTCGCCAGGGCCCGCAGGCGGAGCAGGTCCGGCTCGGCGAACGCGCTCTGCCCGGTCAGCCCGGCCTCGAGCGCGGCGGCCGTGACCGCGGCGGCCTCGTCGCGCCGGTCGAGCGCCAGCAGGGCGTCGGCGTAGAGGGCCTCGAGCCGCCCGAAGCGGCGCATGGCGTCGCCGAGGTGCTCGCGCGCGGCGGCCATGCGCTCGAGCCCGGCCGGGTCGCCGGTGCGCACCTCCGCCCAGCCCAGCACCAGCCCGGCGAGGCTGCGGTACTCCCGGTGCCCGCCCCGCTCCGCCAGCCCGAGGGTGTCCCGGGCCGCCGCCGCGGCCGCCTCGGGATCGTCGCGGTCGGCGGCCACGACGGCGGTGAAATGCGCGACGTACATGTCCAGGAACAGCTCGCCGACCCGCGCCGCCCGCGCCCGGGCCGCGCGGAGGTGGGCCTGGGCCGTGTCGTCGTCGCCGAGCATGCCGCAGGCGATCGCGGCCGGGGCCAGCGCGCCGATGACCGGGTCCCAGTTGACGATCGGGAACACCGGCAGGTCACCGCCGGGCAGCGCGTCGAGCGCGTTCTCGAAGTGCGCGTAGGCCCGTGGCAGGTCCGGCACGGTCAGCGCGGCGTGGCCCTCGTGCACCTCGGCGACGACCGCGGCCCACGGGTCGGCGGGGCCGTGCGCGGGGGAGCGGGCGACCGACACGGCCCGCCGCACGTCGCCGGCGGCGGTGTGGAAGGAGGCGTACCCCCACAGCGCCGGCAGCACGTCGAGCACCGGCCGTCCCCGCAGGCGCAGCAGCAGCGGCTCCATGGCGGCGTACTGCTCGGCGGCGACCGGCGCGAGGTACCCGTCGCTGGCCTGGCGCATGTACGCCAGCCGGATGCGCAGGTCGAGCTCGGCGACGTCGCGCCGCTCGCTCGCCGGGGCGGCACGCAGCCGCTCCAGGCCCTCGTCGAGCAGCTCCGAGGCCTGCTCGTGCGCGGTGCGGTCGTACGCCTCGCGGGCCGCCGCGGCCAGGGCCGGCACCACGTCGTAGGGCGAGAGCACCGGCAGCGCGGCCCGCAGGTGCCCGGCCAGCTGGGCCGCGGTGCCCAGGCCGGTGTCGCGCAGCGCCTGGGCGGCCCGGGCGTGCAGCCGGGCCCGGCGCAGCGGCCCCAGGTCCTGGTACGCGGTCTGGCGCACCAGATCGTGGGAGAACCGCAGCAGGCCGGGGTCGTCGGTGGCGGTCAGCAGCCCGGCGACGACGGCGGTGTCGAGCGTGTCGAACAGGTCCAGCTCGTCGATCTGCACGACGTCGCGCAGCACCGGCACGGCCACGTCGCGCCCGAGCACCGCGGCGACCGCGAGCACGGCGTTGACCTGGCCGGGGAGCTTCGCCAGGCGGCGGCGGAGCACCTCCTGGACCCGCACCGGCACGTGCTCGGGCGACAGGGTGTGCTCGGCGACGAGCACGCGCAGCAGCTCGACGACGAAGAACGGGTTGCCGCCGGTGCGGTCGGCCAGCATGTCGACGGTCGCCTCGGGCACCTCGCCGCCGGTGACCGAGCGCGCCAGCGCGGCGATGCCGTCGGGGCCGAGGCCGTCCAGCGGCATCCGGACCGCGGCCGGGCCGGCGACCAGCTCGGCGAGCACGCCGGCGAGGGGCGCGTCGGGGGCCAGCTCGGCCTCCCGGTACCCGACGGCCAGCAGCATCCGGCGGCCCCGCAACGCCTTGGCGAACATGGTGAGCAGCACCGTGGAGGGCGCGTCGAGCCAGTGGGCGTCGTCGAGTACCAGCACCAGCGGCACGTTCCCGGCGAGCCGCCCGAGGCCGTCGACGATGCCGCGCAGCAGCCGGGAGCGCGCCATCTCGGGGTCGGCGATCCGCTCGGCGGCCGGGAGGGCCAGCACGTCGGCGAGGGTGGGGTCGAGGACGGCGGGCAGGTTGCCGTAGGGCGCGAAGGCCTCGGCCAGGGCGGCGGCCGCGGGCTCGCTGCTCGCGATGGCGCACAGGATCTGGGCCCAGGGCAGGAACACGGGCGGCGCCTCGCCGTCGACGCCGGAGCCGGCGCCGACGAAGCCCCGGGCGCGGGCGGCGACCTCGCGCAGCAGGGCCGACTTGCCGATGCCGGGGGCGCCGGAGACGAGCAGCAGCCGGCCGTGGCCCGCGGCGGCCTCGGCGAGGAGGCGGTCGACGGTGCGCAGCTCGGGGTCGCGGCCGACGAGTTCGTCGCCGTCGTCGATTTCCGACATGCTCCGCATGTCGGAAATTTCGGTAACGCCCGGAGGAAAGGACGGCGCAGTGGTGATGGCGGTGGCGGCAGGAGTGCTGGTGGGCGCGGCTGGGGCTGTGGTGGTGGCGAGGGTGGCGGGTGCGGACGCGGGGAGGGCGGTGGGTGTGGGGGTGGCGGTGGCGATGGCGGCGGCGGCGGCGGTGGTGGTGGGAGCAGCGGTGGTGGCGGAGGTCTGGGTGGCGAAGGTGGCCGGCGCGGCGGTGGGTGTCGTGGCGGTGGGCGCGGTGGCCGAGGTGGGTGTCGTGGTGGTCTGCGCGGCGGTGGGTGCCGCAGCGGGTGGCGTGGCCGCCGCGGTGGCGGGTGCCGCTTCCAGGTGCGGGGCCTGGCGCAGGATCTCCTGGGCCAGTTGCTGCAGCGCCGGCCCCGGCTCGATGCCCAGTTCCTCGGTGAGGCCGCGGCGCGCGCGGGCGTACGCCGACATCGCGTCCGCCTGCCGGCCGCCGCGGTACAGCGCCAGCATGAGCTGCCCCCACAGCCGCTCCCGGTAGGGGGCCTCGGCCAGGGCGGACTCGGTGCGGTACACCACCTCGGGCGCGCGGCCGAGGGCGAGCAGGGCGTCCGAGTGCCGTTCGATCGCGGTCAGCCGCAGTTCGACCAGGCGGCTGCGTTCGGCGCGGGCCAGGGCCGACTCGCCGAGCTCCGGCAGCGGGTCGCCGCGCCAGAGGTCCAGGGCCTCGCTCAGCGCCGGCAGGACGTCCGCGGGCTCGCCGGTGCGCTCCACGGCGGCGGCGAAGCGGGCGGCGTCGACGGACTCGGCCGGCACCTGCAGCACGTAGCCGGGCGAGCGGCTGACCAGCACCGCCGAGCGGTCGCGGGCGGTGCGGCCGGGCTCGAGGGCGCGGCGCAGGCGGGAGACGTACGCCTGCAGGGACGCGATCGCGCGCTCCGGCGGCTCGTCGGCCCACAGTTCGTCGATGAGGCGCTGCACGGAGACGACCCGGCCGGGCTGGGTGGCGAGCATCGCCAGCACGGCGCGTTGTTTCGGGGTGCCGGTGTCGACCGGGGCGCCGGCGTTGTCGACCTCGAGCGGGCCCAGGATGCGGAACTGCAGCATGCGGGCCCCCGATCCTGACGTGTGCCGCGCCGAGCCTACGGGCCGGTCCGGTGCACGGGGAGTCCGCGGGCTCGATGAGCACCTGAACGGCGCGGCCGCGGCGCCCACCCGGCGCGGCAAGTCCAACCAAACGGGGTGTTGCAGAATGGGCGGCGTGAAGGTGCTCGGCACGAGTATGCACTGCCTGGACACCGGTGGAGACGGCCCGCCCGTGCTCTTCCCGACCTGATCGGCATGGGGCGGTCCGGCCGGCCCGACCTGTGCCGGGCCGAGCTGCCGGCGCTCACCGTCGCCGGCGTGGGCGACGCGGGGCACTTCCTGCCCGCGGACGCGCCGGAGGCGATTGCCCGGGCGCTGGGCGACCGGCTCCGTACATTTGACGAATGAGCGCAGTGGAAGAGATCGGGCGGGCCGGCTACGTCCGCCTGACCACGTATCGCAAGGACGGCACTCCGGTCGCGACGCCGGTGTGGCACGCGCTGCACGACGGCGAGGTGTTCATCGTGTCCAACCTCGACGCCTGGAAGGTCAAGCGCATCCGCAACAACGGGCAGGTCGAGCTCACCCCGTGCAACGTGCGCGGCACGGTGAAGCCGGGGGCGTCGACGGCGTCCGGCACCGCGCGGCTGCTCGACGAGGCGGGCACGGCGCAGGCGCGGCGGTACATCGCCGGGAAGTACTTCCTGTCCCGGGCCGGCAACTTCTTCGCGCGGGTGCTGCGCCTGCGCAAGCCGCCGGTCATCGGGATCGCGGTGACGATATGAAGAAGGGCCCGGGCGACGCGCGGCCCGGGCCCCTCCTTCAGAGACTGCTCAGCTCAGCGTGACGGCCGTGTCGTCGATGACGAACGAGGTCTGCAGCGAGGAGTCCTCGGTGCCGCTGAACTTGATTGTGACCGTCTGACCCGCCAGCGCGCTGATGCTGTAGCTCTTGAGCTGGTAGCCGGAGGCCTTGTTGAGGTTCGACAGCGTGGCCAGGGTCGTCGAGCCGGCCGTGATGGTCAGCTTGTCGTAGGCCACACTGCTGGTCGTCTCGGCCGTGTCGATGTGGACGTAGAACGAGAGCGTCGCTGTACATCCGGCCGGGATGGTCACCGATTGCTGGATCGCCTCGGTGTGGGTCGAGCCGTAGCCGTCGAGCCACGAGCTGTAGGTGCCGCCGTGCGCGGCCTCGCCCGAGCTGGCCCACTGGCCGATGCTGCCCGTGGTGCCGGACCACGACGTCGCGCCGGACTCGAAGCCGGGGTTCGCCAGCTTCTGGCCGGAGCAGCCGCCGGTGGGCGGCGTGGTGGTCGGACCACCGGTGGTGGGCGGCGGCGTGGTGCCACCGGTGCAGGTCGGGTCGCCCGACTGCGCCGGCACGGACACCGCGTCCCACGCGGCCTTGACCGTGTTGAACTGGGTGCAGCTGCCCGGGAACAGGTTCTTCGCCGCGGTCAGCGTCCAGGTGCGGTACTTCAGGTACGACGACGACGAGGTCTTCATCAGCATCGCGTTGTACATGATCTTGATGGCGTTCTGGATGCCCAGCGGGTTGGTGACCGTCGAGCCGTTGCAGGTCGAGCTGGCGGGCTGACCGTTGCCGGACGAACCCTGCGCCATCAGGTAGAACCAGTGGTTACCCGGGCCGGCGGCCGCGTGGACCTCCTCCGACGGGATGCTGCTGGAGTAGCAGTTGTCGTCGCCCAGGGCCGACGGGTTGTACATGTTGCGGATCGGTCCGCTGCCGACGAGGTTGACCTCCTCGCCGACCAGGTAGTCCGGCGGGTCGTTCGGGTTGTTCGCGAACCACTCGGTGGCCGCGCCGAACGTGTCCGCGACGAACTCCTGGGTGTTGCCGTTCGAGATACCGCCCGGCGTGTTGTCGTCGATGCCGTGGCCGTTCTCGTGGCCGACGACGTCGGCGGAGGCGATCCACTGACCGGCGGTGTTCTTGCCGATCTGGACCTGGGTGCCGTCGTAGTACGCGTTCTGGTCGTTCAGGCCGACCCGCAGCGGCCAGCCGCCGCCGGAGCCGTTGAAGCCGTTGCGGCCCAGCCACGAGGACAGCATCGAGATTTCCTTCTGCGCGACGTAGAGCGCGTCGACGCAGCCGGTCTCCCGGTTGGTGCCGGTCCCGTTGCCCCACACGTCGTCGGAGCCGGAGAACGTGGTGTTGTTCGCCGCGTCCTGGCACGACAGGCCCGTGATGGACGGGTCCTTCATGCTGAACGTGCTGCCCGACTGCGTGGTGTTGATCGTCACGGAGCCGTTGATCCAGCCGGTGCCGCTGCCCTCGACCACGTGCTCGGTCGACTTGATCAGGGCGCCGGTGTTGGCGTCGACGTCAACGGTGAGCCGGCTGGCGCCCTCGGCGCCGGTGCCGGACAGCGTGGTCTCGTAGGCGAGCTTCGCCGACCCGTCGAGCGTGTACACGACCAGGCTGGTGCCCTCGACGTTGTTGACCGTCTTGAGCTGCTGCCGGGCGACCTTCTCGGCGGAGGCCGAGGTGATCGACGGGGTCGTCGAGATGTTGCCGATCGCCTTGGTCTGCGACACGGACGTGTACTGCGTCGCGCCGGCCTTGTCCGTGACGACGACGAAGTCACCGCCCCTGACGTGCAGGCCCTTGTAGGTGCGGTCGTACGAGATGTACTTGGCGTTACCCGAGGCCGTCACCGAGTTCTGCACGTAGCTTTCGTCGGAGCTGGGCTGGATCACGCTCGGCTTGCTCTTGACATACGAGTCGACCGACTGGGCGGCGGCGGCGTTGGACACCTCGACGGCGTCCGTGGAGGCCGAGGCGTTCGTGGCTTGAATGGCCGCGGCCGTGCCGGCTGTGACCAGCCCGACCGCGAACACACCGGCCGCTGTAGCGAACCGTGGGGAGAGCTTCAAGGGTGCCTTCTTTCAGCAACGACCCAAACCCACCGGGGAATGTTTGACGGGCAGGCCGGAACCAACGGAGGTCACGCCGCGTCGAAGCGTCTGAGGGCCGGTGTGCGCGCCGTACGAAGGCCCGCGTCGACATCGACTTACGGCGATGCGAGGACGATCACACACTTCGGAAGAGTTGGACAAGGGTCGATGCCCTTCCGGCACCCTCGCCCCCACCCTGTACTTCGGGATGTGAAACATCCCGGAAATCTCGCGCTCTGTAGATCGAATGCGGGCTTTACCGCTACTGCGGGTTAACATTTAACTGTCTAACCGGATGGTAGGGTGCCCCGGTGGAGCCCGAACCGATCGACGCGGTGGCCGCCGTCGTCTCGGCATCCGGGATCGCGGGCCGCCGATCGCGCGATCTGATCATGGCGCTCGCCGGCGGGTCCGCCACCCTCGACGACCTCGTCCGCGATCATGCCGTCCCCCGCCGCACCGCCGAGGCGATCCTGCGTGCGGCCGGTGCGGACCTGCGCAGCGAGCGCGGCAGGGTGTCCCTGGAGCCGTCGATCCGGCAGCGGTACCTCGAACGCTTCGCCGTCGCCGCCGAGGCCGACGTCACCGGGATGGCCGAGCTCATCGCCGGCGCGCCCCGCCCCGACCAGGCCCTCGACCACGTCTCCGCCACCGCCGGCACCGCCGAGCGCCGCGCCCGGTGGCTGGCCCGCACCTACGACCTGACCGGCGCCCGGCTCGTGTGCATCGGCGACCACGACCTCACCTCGCTCGCCGTGCGCAAGGCGCTGCCCGGCACCGAGGTCACCGTCGTCGACGTCGACGAGCGGCTCCTCGAGTACATCGACGGCCAGGGCGCGGGCATCGCCTGCTACCACGCCGACCTGCGCTTCGGCCTGCCGCCGGCGGTCGCCGGCACCGCCGACGTCATCTTCACCGACCCGCCGTACACGCCCGAGGGCGTGCAGCTCTTCCTCGGCCGCGGCGCCCAGGCGCTGCGCGACCGCACCAACGGGCGGCTCGTCATGGCCTACGGCTTCAGCCCCCTGACCCCCGCCCTCGGCCTGAAGGTGCAGCGGGCCGTGCTCGACCTCGACCTGGTCATCGAGGCGATGCTGCCGGCCTTCAACCGGTACCACGGCGCCCAGGCCGTCGGCAGCGCCAGCGATCTCTACGTCTGCCGCCCCACCACGCACACCTGGCAGGTCCTCGACCGCCGCCTCGACAAGCTCGCCGGCTCGGCCAACATCTACACCCACGGCGAGCAGTCCCTTGAAGCCCGAACCCCGATGTCGCAGGCGGCCCGGGGCCCGGCCCGCATCCTCGGCGGCGGCCCGCTCCCGGCGGACGAGCTCACCGTCGACCTCGCCGGCGACCCCGGCCCGTGGCTGGCCCGGGTGCTGCTCGCGCTCAACGTCCCGCGGGTCACGCTGCTCGTCGCCAACAACCACCCCGACCTGCGCGACGAGTCGGCCCAGGCCGCGCTGCGGGAACTGGTCGGGGCCAAGTACGACCTGCGCCTGCGCCGCAGCACGCCCGGCCCGAAGCAGGCGACCGTGGAGGCGGTACTGCGCCCGGCCGAGGGCGTCGCCGGATGGCTGCTCACGCACGTCCATGGCAAGATCGGCAACGTGCTGCGCGACGCGTTGATCCGGGCCGACCCGAGCCTGACCAGGGCCGCCGCCCAGGAGCGGGCGGCCGAGCTCGTCGGGCGGCCCGAGTACCTCGACGCGCGCCTGATCGACCTGCCCCGCCACCTGGTCGTGCCGCTCTTGAAGGCGTGAGCGCCGCCCTCTGGCGGAGTCGCGACTTCGCGGTGTTCATGGGCGTGCAGACGCTGTCGGCGTTCGGCGACGCGTGCACGTTCGCGGCCGTACCGCTGCTCATGCGCACCGGGACCGTCTCCATCACCGACCTGGGCTGGATCCGCGCCCTGTCGGCGGTGGCGACCCTGCTCACCGGCGTCGTCGCGGGCGTGATCGCCGACCGCTTCGACCGTCGCCGCGTGCTGCGCCGGTGCGACCTGGCCCGGTTCGTGCTGCTCGGCGCCGTCCCGCTCGCGTGGCTGGCCGGGCCGCAACCGTGGCTGCTGTACCTCGTGCTGCCCGCCGCCGCCGTGTTCTCGATGGTCTTCCAGGTCACCTACGTGGCCGTGGTGCCCGCACTGGTGCCCGCCGACCGCATCGCCGAGGCCAACGGGCTGCTGTACGGGGCGTACTCGGTCGCGTACCTGGCCGGGCCCGCCGTCGCCGGCCTCGTCTCGCAGGGCGCCGGCCCGGTCTACGCGATCGGCCTCGACGCGATCTCCTTCGCGCTCTCGGCGGCCGGGCTGTTCCTGGTGAAGCTGCGCGGGCCCGGATCCGCGGGCCCCGAGCGCGGCCTCGGCGCGGGGGTGCGGTTCATCCGCCGCCACCCGGTGATGCTGCCGCTGACCGTGCTCCTCGCGGTGCTGATCTTCTTCACGTCGAGCCTCAACGACGTGATCGTGTACCACCTCATGAGCGGGCTCGGGCAGCCGGACGCGGTCATCGGCCTGGTGCTGACGGCGGGGGTGCTCGGCTCCACGTTCGCCTCCGCCGCGGTCGCCCCGCTGCGCCGCCGGGCCGGCTTCGGGGCCACCTGGATCGGCGCGTTCGGCCTGTGCGGGCTGGTCGTGGCCGGGATCGGCCTCGCGACCGACGTGCCGCTCATCGCCGTGCTCGCGGCCGCGGTGACGCTGTGCACGGGCATCGCCGGGATCTCCTCGGTGTCGCTGCGCCAGGAGGTCACCCCGGGCCACCTGCTCGGCCGGGTCACGGCGGCGTTCTGGACGCTGCAGCTCGTGCTCGCCCCGGCCGGCGACGCCGCGCTCACCTTCTCGGCGAAGCATCTCGGCGTACCGGCGACGCTCGGGGTGGCCGGCGCCGCCGTCACGGTGACCGCCCTGGCGGCCCTGTTCACCCCGATAGGCCGGCGAACAGCCGCTCCGCCGCCGCCCGCCACATAGCGACCAGGTCCGTGCCCGCCGGGTCCCGCAGCCACTGCAGCTGCAGCCCGTCCATCGTCGCCATGACCTGGTGGGCGAGCGCCTCCGGGGCGGGGCAGACCGGCGCGGCCAGCGCGGCGATGGACTCCAGCACGGTGCGCTGCCGGGCGGCGAAGTAGTCGTGCGCGGGATGGTCCGGGGCCAGGGACTCCGCGGCCAGCACCGCGAACAGGCGCACGATCTCCGGCTGGCCGGCGTTGCGGCGCACCAGCGCGGCGCACAGGTCGCGCAGGTCGCGCGTGTGCGGCTCGCCCAGCGACCGGCGGTCCTCGGCGTCGCGGTGCTCCAGCACGGCGATGAGCAGGCCGTCCTTCGAGCCGACGTGGTGCAGCAGCCCCGGCACGGTCAGCCCGCACTCGTCGGCCACGTCCTGCATCGACAGGCCCCAGAAGCCGCGCTCGGCGACCAGGGCCGTCGCCGCGGCGATGATCTGCTCGCGCCGCTGCCCGGCCGGCAGCCGCGAGCGCTCGCGCCGTGCCAACTGCCGCCACCTCCCTTGTCGCCCGGGGTCGTCCGGTCTACGTTACGCCTTAATTACTACTTACTAGGTACTCAGTAAGGGGTCGACATGGAGATCGAGGAGCAGGCCGCGCTCACCAGCGGCGCCGACTTCTGGCACACCACGGCCGCGCCCGGCGTACCCGCGATCATGGTCAGCGACGGCCCGCACGGCGTGCGCAAGCAGGTCTTCGGCGAGGGGCACGGGCTGCTGGACAGCGAGCCGTCCACCTGCTTCCCGCCCGCGGTCGCGCTCGGCTCCACCTGGGACACGGACCTCGCCCGGCGGGTGGGGGAGGCGCTCGCCGCGGAGTGCCTGGCCAAGGACGTGGCCGTGCTGCTCGGCCCCGGCATCAACCTCAAGCGCGCCCCGCTCGGCGGCCGCAACTTCGAGTACTTCTCCGAGGACCCGATCCTCACCGGCGTGCTGGCCACGGAGTGGGTCGCGGGCCTGCAGAGCCGCGGGGTGGGCGCCTCGCTCAAGCACTTCGCGATCAACAGCCAGGAGACCGACCGCATGCGGGTCAGCGCCGACGTCGACGAGCGCACCCTGCGGGAGATGTACCTGCGCGCCTTCCAGCGGGTCGTCGAGCGGGCGCAGCCGTGGACGGTGATGTGCTCCTACAACCGGATCAACGGCGTGTACGCCAGCCAGCACCACTGGCTGCTCACCGAGGTGCTGCGCGGCGAGTGGGGCTACGAGGGCGTGCTCGTCTCCGACTGGGGCGCGGTCGTCGACCGCGTCGAGGCGGTCCGCGCGGGCCTCGACCTGACCATGCCCGGCCCCGACGACGCCGGCGACCGGGCGCTCGCGGCTGCGGTACACGACGGAAGCCTGCCCGCCCCCGCACTCTCCACCGCCGCCGGGCGGGTCGAGGCCCTCGTGCGCAAGGCCCTCGCGGCCGCCCGTCCGGGCGCGACCTTCGACGCCGCCGAGCACCACGCGCTCGCGCGGGAGGTCGCGAGCCGCGGCATCGTGCTGCTGCGCAACGAGGGCGGCCTGCTGCCGCTGGCGCCGGGCGAGGCCGCGATCGCGGTGCTCGGGGAGCAGGCGCGCAGCCCGCGGTACCAGGGCGGCGGCTCTTCGCTCATCAACCCGACGCGGCTGGACAACGCGCTGGACGCCATCACCGCGCTGGCCGGGGCGCCGGTGCACTTCGCGCCCGGCTACGACGACGTCGACGCGGCCGTGGCGCTGGCCCGCGCGGCGTCGGTCGCGATCGTGTTCGCCGGCACCGAGGAGGAGACCGAGGGCTCCGACCGCACGGGCCTGGAGCTGCCGGCCCGGCACCTCGAGCTGATCGAGCGCGTCGCGGCGGCCAACCCGCGCACCGTCGTCGTGCTCTCCAACGGCGCCGTCGTACGCACGGCGCCGTGGGACGCGACCGTGCCCGCGCTCGTCGAGGGCTGGCTGCTCGGCCAGGCCGGCGGCGCCGCGCTCGCGGACGTGCTCTTCGGCGTGGTGAACCCGTCCGGGCGGCTGACCGAGACCATCCCGCGGCGGCTGGAGGACCACCCGGCGTACCTGGACTTCCCGGGCGAGCAGGGGCACGTGCGCTACGGCGAGGGGGTGCACGTCGGGTACCGCGGCTTCGACGCCCGCGATCAGGACGTCGCCTACCCGTTCGGGTTCGGGCTGTCCTACACGACGTTCGCGTACTCCGGCCTGGCGGTGTCCACCGTGGACGGTGCGCTGGAGGTGCGCCTGACGGTCGCCAACACCGGGGACCGCGACGGCCGCGAGGTCGTGCAGGTGTACACGTCCCTGGGCGCCTCCCGCGTGCGCCGTGCGCCGCGCGAGCTGAAGGCCTTCGCATCGGTACCCGTGGCGGCCGGCGCCGCGGCCGAGGTCGTCCTGCGGGTCGAGCTCGCCGACCTGGCCTACTGGGACGTCGAGGTCGGGCTGTGGGTCGTGGAGGCGGGGGAGTACACCATCGCCGTCGGCTCCTCCTCGCGCGACCTCCGGCTCTCCGCCGCGGTCGCCGTGGCCGGCGACGACGAGCGCCGGGTACTCACGGCCGAGTCGACGATCGCCGAGTGGTTCGCCGACCCGCGCGGGGCCGCGGCCCTGGGGGAGGCGTTCGCGGCGATGGCGGCGGCGGGCGGCGACACGATGGCCCAGGGAATGGCCGACCCGGCGATGTTCACGCTCATGGCGAACATGCCGCTGGCCCGGGTGGCCGCCTTCGCCGGGGACGCGTTCGGCCCGGACACCATGGCGGCCCTGCTCAAGGCCGCGAACTGAAGTTCCGCACGTACCGCCGCTGCCACGGGGTCTCGACGGCGCCCGGGTGGTAGAGCCGGCGGACGTAGGCCACGGCCTCGTCCGCCGGCACGCCGTCGAGGATCGCGATGCACGCCAGGGCCGTCCCGGTCCGGCCGCGCCCGCCCCCGCAGGCGACCTCGACCCGCTCGTCCCCCGAGCGCCGCAGCGCCGCGGCGAACGCGGCCGCGGCCGCCGCCCGGTCCGACGGCAGCCGGAAGTCGGGCCAGCGCACCCAGGTCGCGTCCCACCCGACCACCGGCGGCTTCGCGACCAGGTAGAGCCCGAACTCCGGCGCCGTGGCGGGCGGCCCGTGGCGCAGCCCCCGCCCGCGGATCGCCCGGCCGGAGGGCAGCCGCAGCAGACCCTCCTCGCCGTCGCTCCAGGCCGTCACGGCTTCGGGCGGAAGCTCGCGAAGACGATGTCGAGGTCGGACCGGGCGCTGTCCCAGTCGCCCTCGGAGGTCGACCACCAGATGCCGTACGCCTGGTGGTCCGACGTCACCACGCCGCGGTTGTTCGCGTGCTGGCGGCCGCTGCTGCCGTAGGTGAACTCCCAGTCGGCGGCGACCACGAAGTAGTTCTTGACCTCATCGATGCGCACCCGCGTGTAGTTCTTGTAGTAGCTGCCGCCCCGGTCCTGCTCCTGCGCGGTCCAGTCGGCGACGGGGTTCATCTTGGGCTTGTCCGACTGGTCGACGCCGAGGGTGCGGCCGCCACCGCGGAAGTACACCATCGTGCCGTCCTGCGACTTGGTCCAGCCCTGCGGGACGTACACGGAGAAGCCTGTCGGGTCGTGGTAGTCGACCCAGCCCGCGGGCAGCGGCGGGAGCGTGCCCGAGGCCGTTCCGGCCTTCTGCGGCTGCTCCGTCGGGCCGGCCCCGTTCCCGTCGTTGCCCGCGGGCGCCGAGCTGCCCTGGCCGCTCCCGGCCGCGGACGTGCCCGCGGCGCTGGGCCCGGGGGCCGCGGTGGTCTGGGTGGCGCCGGTGCCCTGGGTCGCGGGGTCGTTGTCGTCGCTGCGCACGGTGAACCAGACCAGTGCCGCCACCACCAGCACGGCGGCGGCGCCGCCGAGGAGGAGGCCGGTGCGCCGCTGCTCGGTACGCGGGGGCGGCGCCACCACGGCCGCGGACCCGGCCGCGCGCTGGGGGACGGGGTCGGCCTTGGCCGGCGCGAACGCTCCGACGGGGGTTCGGCGCTCCTCGACCCTGGTCGGCGCGAACGTCTCGGGTTCGGGCTGGGGTTCCGGCTCGGGCTCCGGCTCGGCCTCCGCCTTTGTCTCCGGCTGTTCTTCCGCGACCGCCTCGGTCTCCGGCTCCTCCTCGACCTCCGCGGCCGGTTCTGCTTCCGTGGCCGGCTCGACTATTGCGGTCGGGTCTTCGGCCGGCTCTTGATCCGTTGCCACCGGTACCCAGGTCGCGGCCTCCGGTGCATCCACGTCCGGTTCCGGGTGCTCGTCCTCCGCCGCGGTGCCGAACACCGGGCCCTCGATCACGCCGGATTTATCGGAAACGCCGGTATGAACCGGCTGCTCCTCCTTCCCCTGCACCACGGGCTCGGCGGCCAGAGCGGCGACGGGCGCCGCGGCGGAAGCGGCCGGGGCGGCGGCGGGTGTGGCCGGCGCGGAGGCGGCGGCGGGCGCGGCGGCGGGGGGCGTGGCGGCGGGGGGCGTGGCGCGGGCGGCGGGGCGGGCCGGGGGCGTGCGCTGTGCGGGTACGACCGGTGCCGGCGTCTCCGCGCGGCCCCACCCGCCCAGCCACGAGCGCTTCTTCCGCGGCGGCTCCGGCGGCAGCAGGGCCCGGCGCAGCAGCTCGTCGGTCTGGGCGAAGTCGGCCCGCGCCCGCGGGTCCTTGCGCAGCAGCGCGCGCAGCACCGGGACGAGCGGGCCCGCGCGCTGCGGCGGGTCGGCCTCCTCGGACGCGAGGGCGGTCAGCGTCTCCATGGCCGAGCCGCGGCCGAACGGGGAGCGACCCTCGACCGCGGCGTACAGGGTGGCGCCGAGCGACCAGAGATCGCTCGCCGGGCCGGCGATGCCCTCGCGGGCCCGCTCGGGCGCGATGAACTCCGGCGAGCCGAGCACGAGGCCGGTGCGGGTCACGTGGCCCTCGCCCTCGACGCGGGCGATGCCGAAGTCGGTGAGGACCACGCGGCCGTCCTCGGCTAGCAGCACGTTGCCGGGCTTGATGTCGCGGTGGTCGACCCCGACCCGCTGGGCCGCGCGCAGCGCGTCGAGCACCGCGAGGCCGATCTCGGCGACCCGCCGCGGCGGCACCGGCCCGTCCTCGCGGATGACCTGGTCGAGGGAGCGCGACTTGACGTACTCCATCACGAGCCACGGCTGCCCCTCGGCCGCCAGCACGTCGTAGACCCGCACCACGTTGGGGTGGCTCAGCCGCGCCGCCGCCCGCGCCTCGCGCAGCGTGCGCTCCATTGCCACGTCCCGGGCGCTGTCGAGCAGCTCGGGGGGCAGGACGATCTGTTTGACCGCGACGTCCCGGTGGAGAGTCTCGTCCCGGGCGCGCCAGACCCGCCCCATACCACCGACTCCCAGGGGTTCAAGGATTCGGTAACGGTTGGCGACAACGGGGGGCGCGGCGGTCATGCAACATTGTGTACCCGAAGGATCTCCGGAGCACGCGCACCCCTCGCCGGTGTGTGGCGCCGGACAGATTTTCCTCCCCCCATGAGCCGGGGCCTCGGGCCGATCTGCTGACAGTGCGCGTCCGGATGCTCGCCTACCGTGGTTGCGGATCGGTTGCTCGCAGGTGTTCGGGTGGAGCTCATGCTCTTGGCGTCCGGCATCGGCGGTCTCGCCGTGTTCGGGGCGGCCTTCCTGCCGGGCAACACGCCGCCGTACCGCGTGGTCTGCCTGATCCTCGGCGCGGCGATGACGGCCTGGCTAGGCCGCCTACCCCGCGGCCCCGGCCGCCACGTGCGCCGCCGAGCCCGTCTACGCCGGCGCGGCCTTCGCCACCGAACCGGTCTACGCGTCCCCGATGGAGAACTCGCGATTCGCGCAGCCCATGCGGCCCGGCGTGCACGCGGCGCAGCCGGCCGGTCACGTTCCGCGCCAGTCCGGGCCCCGCGTGCTCGAAACGGTGGATCCGTCCGCCGGAAGGGCCCGGCACCGGGCGTCCTGATCGGGGCAAAAAGCCGTATAAAGATCGGCATGACCCCGATGCGGGAGCCGACGTTCCTGATCCTGACCGCCCTCGCGGCGCGGCCACTGCACGGGTACGCCGTGATCCAGGAGGTCGAGCAGCTCTCGGCCGGCCGGGTGCAGCTGCCGGCCGGCACCCTGTACGCCGCTCTCGACCGCCTGACCGCCGAGGGTCTGGTCGCGCCCGAGGGCTCGGAGGTCGTCGACGGGCGGCACCGGCGTTATTACCGGCTTACCGAAAGCGGCGCCGCGGCGCTGGCGGCCGATGCCGAGCGCCAGCGCCGGAACGCCGCGGCGGCCGCGAAGCGGCTGCGTCTGCGGGCGGCTGATGCCCGCTGACGCGGGTCCCGTCAACGGGTCGGGCCGGCCCATTGGTTGCGCATTGTGTCCATCCTCTCGGTTCTCGCAGGCCTGAAGTTGCGAGGCGTGGTCCGCCGATCCGTACCTTCGCCCAGCCCCCTGACGCCGCGCTGAAACCACGACACCGGCCCGCCGTCAGCGACTTCGACAAATACGAAATGTCGGATATGTCGAGGCGACGAAAAAGCGGTGTGCGGGCCAGGTGAACCCCGGCCCGCACACCGGACGACAGAACCTCAGACCGCCGCGGCCAGTGTCACCGAGAAGCGGGCCCCCTCGTCCGTCCACCAGTCGCGGACCGCGAACCCCGCCGCCGCCAGCTCCGCGGCCAGCCCCTCGCGCCGGAACTTCGCCGACACCTCGGTGCGCAGCTCCTCCCCGTCCGCGAACGTGATCTCGAGGTCGAGCGCCCGCAGCCGTACCGTCATGGGCGCGAGCGCCCGCAGGCGCATCTCGATCCACTCGTGCTCCGCGTCCCACACGGCCACGTGCGCGAACGCGTCCGGGTCGAAGTCGGCGTCCAGCTCGCGGTTGAGCACGTGCAGGACGTTGCGGTTGAACTCGGCCGTCACGCCCGCGGCGTCGTCGTAGGCCGGGACGAGCACCGCCGGGTCCTTCACCAGGTCGGCGCCGAGCAGCAGGAACTCGCCCGTGGCCAGCCGGGCGCGCAGGGCGGCCAGGAACGGCGCCCGCTCGGCCGGCGTGAAGTTGCCGATCGTGCCGCCCAGGAACGCGACCAGCCGCGTCCCGGCTTCGGGCAGCACCTCCAGGTGGCGCACGAAGTCGGCGACGATCCCGTGCAGGTGCAGGTCGGGGTACTCGCGGCGCAGGTCGGCGAGGGCGTGGCGCAGCGCCGCCCCGGACACGTCCAGCGGGGTGAACGAGCCGAGCGTGCCGTGCTCGCGCAGCGCGTCGAGCAGCAGGCGGGTCTTCTCCGAGGAGCCCGAGCCGAGCTCGATGAGCGTCTTGGCGCCGGTGATGCGTGCGACCGCCCCGGCCCGTTCGGCCAGGATCTCGCGCTCGGCGCGCGTCGGGTAGTACTCCGGCAGCCGCGTGATCTCCTCGAACAGTTCGCTGCCGCGGGCGTCGTAGAAGTACTTCGGCGGCAGCCACTTCGGGCTCGCGGTGAGCCCGCGGCGGGCGTCCTCCCGCAGGCCCGCGGCGAGGTCGGCGTCGGTCAGGTGGATTTCGAGGTCAACGTCCGTCAGCGTCACGAGACAGCACCTTCCAGTGCGATGACCGTCACGGCCGGTGGGGCCGCGACGAGCAGGGACAGGTCCGGTACGGCGGTCCAGGCGGGGTCGGGGGACAGCGGCTCGGAGGCGACGAGCACGCCGTCCACGGTGGACAGGTACGACAGCGAGTGGCCCCAGGTGGTGGCCGCGATCGTCGCGCCGTCGGTGAGCAGGAGGTTGAGCCGCGAGCCGGGGGCGGCCGCGGCGACGTCGGCGACCACCCCGGCCAGCGCCTTGTCCGGCGCGAGCCCGGCCTGCAGGCGGGCGCACACCAGCGCCCACAGCAGGGCGCTGTCGGTCGGGGCGTCCAGGGTCAGCAGGTCGCGGACGGGCAGCGCGGCGGCGAGCCCGGCCACGCTGTCCGGCCAGCCGGTCACCTTGCCGTTGTGGCTGAACAGCCACCGGCCGTCGGTGAACGGCGCGGCCGCCGTCTCGGTGACGGGCAGGCCGACGGTCGCCGAGCGGACCGCGGCCAGGATCGCGCCGGAGCGGGTCGCGGCGGCCAGGGCCGGCAGTCCGGCGTCTGTCCACAGTGGAACGCTCCGGCGGTACCGGATCGGCGGTTCGTCCGGGTTCGGAAACCAGGCGACGCCGAACCCGTCGGCGTTGATGGTGCCGCCGCCGCGCATGTCCGCCGGGGCCCACGACTGGCGCTCCAGCGAGTGCGGCGGCGTGAACAGCAGGTCCGCCAGCGGGATCGGCGGCCCCAGGTACGCCAGGTGCCGGCACACTAGGCGAGCTCCGCGGGCGTGGCGTCGCGGGCGGTGCGGAAGCCGCTGAAGATCTGCCGCCGGATCGGGTAGTCCCAGTTGCGGAACGTGCCCCGGCAGGCGGCGGCGTCGGTGCCGAACGAGCCGCCGCGCAGCACCTTGTACTCGGGGCCGAAGAAGACCTCGGAGTACTCGCGGTACGGGAACGCGGTGAAGCCCGGGTAGGCGGCGAAGTCGCTGTCGACCCACTCCCACACGTCGCCGATGAGCTGGTGCACGCCCAGCGGGGAGGCGCCCGCGGGGTAGGCGCCGACCGGGGCCGGGGCGAGATGGCGCTGGCCCAGGTTGGCGTGGTGCGGCTCGGGGTCGCCGTCGCCCCACGGGTACCGCCGCGAACGCCCGGAACCGGGGTCCCACCGTGCCGCCTTCTCCCACTCGGCCTCGGTCGGCAGCCGCCGGCCCGCCCACGCCGCGTAGGCCGCGGCCTCGTGGAACGACACGTGCACGACCGGGGCGTCGGGGGCGATCGGGCCGGTCCGGCCGAACTCGGTCGCCAGCCAGCCGCCCGGGTCGCGGCTCCAGTGCAGCGGCGGGCTCGCCCCGGTCTCGTCGAGGAACGCGGCGTACTGCGCGTTGGTCACCGGCGCCTTGTCGATCCAGTACGCGGGCACGTCGACGGCGTGCGCGGGCCGCTCGTTGTCCAGCGCCCACGCCTCGGTCGAGGTACCCATGGTGAACGGCCCGCCCGGCACCAGCACCTCACCGCGCACATCCACGGTGGCCGGCGGAGGCGGCGGCGCGGCGAGCACCGGGTCGCCGGCGCGCAGCTGGTGCGTGGCGAGCATGGTCTCGTCGTGCTGCTGCTCGTGCTGCACGATCATCCCGAAGGCGAAGGCGTCCTCGGTCAGCCGCCTTCCCTCCAGGTGTACCCGTTCCAGCACGTCGAGCGCCTTGTCGCGCACGGTCGCCACGTAGGCCCGCGCCTCCTTCGGCCCGAGCAGCGGCAGCGCCGGACGGTCCTTGCGGGCGTGCTTGAAGGCGTCGTAGAGGTGGTCGATGTCGGCGCGGACCGGCTCCCGGCCGCCGACGTCGCGCACCAGCCACAGCTCCTCCTGGTTGCCGATGTGCGCGAGGTCCCACACCAGCGGCGACATGAGCGGCGAGTGCTGGCGCACCAGGTCGCCCTCGTCCACCGCCTCGGTGAGCCCGGCCGAGCGGGCCCGGCTCCGCTCGAGCTCCTGTGCGACGCGCTCCCGCAGGTCAGCCATTGCGTGTGCTCCCTTCCAGGACGTCTTCGATCAGGTGCGGCGGCAGGTCCAGCCGCGCCAGGGCGAGCTCGCGCACGGCCCGGGCGGCCCGGGCGAGCACCGGGTCGGCCATGCCGTCGCGAGCCGCCTGCACCCAGCGCCCGGCGGCCGGCGCGCACAGGTCGAGGACCCGCGAGACGGTGCCGGGATCGTCGAGCAGGGCGTGCAGCAGCGCCGCGGGCGCGAACCAGCCGCGCCCGGGCTGGGTGTCGAGGTAGCGGATCTCCAGGTACCCGCGCGGGCGGACCGGCGGGAAGAGGGTGCTCAGGTGGTAGTCGAGGTCGGCGAAGGTCGGCCTCGTGTCCAGGGCGCCGCCGATCCAGTCCGCGAACGTCACCCCGGACGGGGCGTCCCAGGCCCCGTCGGGCCGCCGGACGCACAGCACCTTGGCGTCCAGGGCGTAGTCCGCCCAGTCGGCCGCCGGGCGCCCGCCGGTGCCCACGGCGCGGGTCCGGGACGGGTCGATGCCGCGCCAGGCGCGCTGGCGGGTCGAGGCCCAGCCGGTGTCCTCACCCGCGAAGTGCGCCGAGTTGGCGAACAGCGCCATGAGCGGCGGGCCGAGCGCGTGCACCGCGGCCCAGCGCTCGGCGAGCTCGCCCTCCGGGCCGGGGTCGAGGCAGACCTGTAGGCCCGCGGTCGAGCACATCATGATTTTTCCGGATTCGCCGTGGCGGTCGAAGGCCGCCTCCATCGCGTCGTACCGGGGGGTGGAGAGCAGGCGCCGCGGTTCGCGGTGCGGATCGGCGCCGGTGTCGCCCAGGACCAGTCCGGCGCCCGCCAACAGGGCGGTGAGCTGCTCGATCTCGGCGCCGACGCCGGCGTGCAGCTCGATCAGGGAGGCGTACGGCCGGCTGGAGATCTCCACCTGGCCGCCGGGCTCGAGGGTGACGGCGCCGCCGTCGCGCAACGGGAGCGCCGGGGAGTCGGCCCGCAGGGTCGGCGGCGCGTGGTCGCCGAGAGCCTGACAGAGCCGGGCGGGATCCAGCGGGGCCGCCGGATCGCCGCGTTCGTGAACGGTGAACTCGAGTTCGACACCGACCGCCGCGGGTGGTCCGGTCTTGAAGCAGATCGATGCAATGTAGCCCTCGGCCTGCTCGATCTCGGCGATGACCGCGTCGTGGTCGGCGGCCGTGCGGGTGCCCTGCAAGGTCGCCATGAGAGCCGACGGTACCTCGGGAACCCTCGATCGGCGAGCGCAGACGTTGAACAAACGGTTACCGAACGACTACGGCGGGACGTCAGCGCAGTAGCCGGTACAGCTTCAGCGTCTCCCGGGTGACCGACTTCAGGCCGGGCACGCGGGCCAGCGCGACGAGCCGGTCGATGAGCGGCACCGCGCGGTCGATGAGCAGCCGCGTCTTGGCCTGGTCGGGTGACGTGTCGTGCACCCAGTAGAGGGTGATGCCCATCTGCGCGAGCCAGAGCAGCTCGGGCAGCTCCGGGCGCAGCTCCGCGTCGATCTTCGTGGTGGCGCCCTCGACGACCTCGCGCAGGACCGCGATCGACCGCTCGCGGGCCGGGGCCGACTCGCCGCTGAACGGGCTGAGCGGCGACCCCGGCTCCACGGCGGTCTTGATGAACTTGCCGGCGAACGCGTGGTACGGCGTCATCGTGTCGAGCATGCCGGTCAGCGCCACCCGCAGCCGCTCGTCGAACGGGCCACCCTTGGCCAGGGCGCCGGCGACGGCGGCCGCGGTGTCCTCCTGCACCGTGGCGTAGAACTGCTGCACCAGGTGATCCTTGGAGGGAAAGTAGTAGTAGGCGTTGCCGACCGACACGCCGGCGGCCTGGGCGATGCCCCGCATGGTGGTCTTGTCGTACCCCTGGTCGCGGAACAGCCGCACCGCCGTGTCCACGATGAGCCGCTTGGTCTGCTCGCCCCGGCCCGTCTCAGGTGTCGCAGGTTTCACCACAGTCCTGACGATATCCGCGCAGTGATCCGGCCGACTGGGCCACCCGCCGGGCCAGCGGCCGCAGGCCCGGCTGGGCGAGGCGCGCCGCCAGCCCCCGATATCCGTCCAGCGCCCAGAGGCAGACGAGCCAGGCCGCATCCCCGACGTACACGCCGCCGTCGTCGGCGACCACGGTGATGTCGGCGAGGGTCTCCGCCGGGTCGAGCGCCGGATACCGGCGGCGCGCCTCGTCCGATCCCGCCGCGACGAACTCGAGCGGGACGATCTGGGCCCGGGTCGACAGCCACGAGCGTGCCGTGCGGCAGAGCCCGCAGCCCTCGTCGTAGAGCACGGTGAGCGTGGTGATCATCGCGGCGGCGGGATCTCTTCGGGGCCCGGGCGCCGGTTCGCCGGGGGCCGCAGGGTCTCGGGACCGGGCCGCGGCGGCGGCAGGGTGCGCGTGGGCTCGATCGGGGGCGCGGCCTGCTCCAGCAGCCGGCGGCGGCGGAAGCGGCTGAGGACGAACAGGTTGGCGAAGTGCACGCCGCCGAGGACGAGCAGCACCAGGCCGAGCTTGGCGGCCAGGGTCTCCATCGCCCCGCTGCCGCCGGCGACCGGCCCGGTGACCTTGAGCGCGATCGCCACGAAGCCGAGGTTGAGGCCGAGGTTGAGCAGGTAGAAGCCGACCACGAGCAGGTGGTTGACCGACTCGGCGAGGCGCTCGTCGGCGAACGCGTCGTCGAGGAACACCTGCCCGTTCTTGAACAGCGTGCGGGCGACCCAGATCGTCAGCAGGATGCTGATCACCAGGTACGCCAGGTAGGTGGTGAGCTTGAGGTCCATCTCCGGCCTCCGTCCATTTGAACGTGTTCAACAAGACGGTACCGCCGTTCCTGAACGTGTTCAACTGTGCGCCCGGTCACGCCGCGGTGTAGCGCACCCACTCCCCGCCGGCCTGGCCCACGACGAGGGCGCCGTCGGACGCGAGGAGGGCGATCGAGCCGTCGTCGAGCGGGCCGGCCAGGTACGCGTCGGCCAGCGGGGCGGGCAGCGGGGTGAAACCGCCGTCGCGCCACACCCCGACGCCGGGGCCGGGCAGCACCATGACGAGCCCGCCCCCGTTCGCCGGGCTGATCGTGTCCGCGTTCGCCATGATCGGCAGGTCGGGCACGGCGAGTGCGCCGTCCGGCGTCAGCCGCCAGACCCGGGTCGGGTTCGCGGCGACCGCCCAGGCGTCGCGCCCGTCCGGCGAGACGCGCACGAAGGCGCCGACCCCGATGTTCGGCCCGGCCGCGCGCCAGGTCCGGCCGGCGTCGGGGGAGTACTCCACCGTCGTCTCCAGCCCGGTGTGGGTCAGCCGCCAGGGCCCCCGGCTCGTGGGCGGCTTGGGCAGCTCGCCGGGGTCCTCGACGGAAAGCGCGTCCTCCGGGCTGAGGGCCCGGTACGTCCGGCCGCCGTCCTCCGTCGCCCACCAGGCCAGGTAGGGGTCGCTGACGCCGACGAGGAACGAGTCCGCCCCGCGGATCATGAACCCCATGTGCCCCTCGGGCGGCAGGTCCGGCAGCTCCACCGGCCGCCAGGTCAGGCCCGCGTCGTCGGTGTGCCCGAGGAAGCGGGCGCAGCCGCCGCCCGGGTGGCAGTCGTCGAACAGCACCCACCCGTGCGTGCGGTCCGTGAACCGCACGACCATGGTCCCGTGCGCGCCCTCCAGCCGCACCGGCCGGTCCGTGAACGGCGGCCGGTCGGGCGCCACCGCGGGCTGCAGCGCGTTGAGCGACAGGGCGGCGACGAGCGCGGCCCCGAGCCCGGCCAGCCAGAGCACCCCGCGCCGGCGGCTGCGCCGCCACGTTCGCATCGCCTCCACGGGCACCGGGCGGAACGTGCCGAGGTACTCGTCGGCGAACCGCGCGAACTCGTCCTCCACAGTGGTCTCAGGCATGCCACACCTCCGGCGTGAGCTGGGCGGCCAGCCGGGCGCGGCCGCGGGTCAGCCAGGAGCGCACCGTGCCTTCGGCGACGCCCTCCTGCTCGGCGATCTCGGCCACGCCGAGCGCCCCGAGGTGGTGCAGCACGAGTGCGCGGCGCTGGCCCGCGGGCAGCTCCCGCAGCGCGGCGACGAGCGCCACCCGGTCGGGCGTGGGCCCCTCGACGTGCTGCTCCCGCTGCCGCGCGAGGAACCCCAGGGCGGTGCGCAGCCGCCGCAGCCGGCTCGTGGCGAGGTTCCAGGCGACGCGGCGCACCCAGCCGGCGGGGTCGGCGTAGCCGGCGATGCGCGGCCACTGCTCCAAGGCCCGGCAGAACGCCTCCTGGGCGAGGTCCTGGGCCTCGGCGTGGTCGCCGAGGTACGCGTAGAGCTGCACGGCGATGCGCTGGAAGTGCGCGCCGTAGAACTCGCTGAAGGGCGGCTCGGGCATATTCATGTCACGCGCGAGGCGGCCGGATCGCTGCGCCCGCCTTTTTCCGCGCTACAGGGTCGCGATCATCAGCGCCGAGACCAGCAGGGCGAGGTGGTGCAGGGCCTGGTCGGCCACGTACATGCCGCACACCGGGCTCTGCGCCTCGGCGAACTGCGGCGAGCGGGTCGCCTTCAGGATCGCGCGCACCGGCCAGCGGCGGTCCAGCAGGCCGTGGGTCACGGCCGAGAAGACCATCCCCGCGACGACGCCGAGCGGGGAGAGCGGCAGCCGCAGCGCGAGGGCGGTGCCGAGCAGCACCACGGTCACCGTCACGTGGTAGCCGAGCAGGTGCCCCGCCATGGCCCGCCAGGCGGTCGCGCCCCGGCCCGCCTTGAGCCCGGCCTGCCGGTCGGTCTGCGTGACGTGGTCGCCGAGGCTGTGGCCCACGAAGAGGGCCAGCAGGGCCACGGCGAACACCACGGAGTGCGTCAGCGTGTCATCCGACATCGGCCGCTCCTCACATCGACGGGAGTTCCGATCATCCGCCCCGCCGCCGGTCACTTCTACGTCGAACGTGGCAGAACACATGTGTCCTGGGTCGCGTCACCCGCCCAGAGCAGCGCAAATGCGTAACTAACCGGTCAAGCCGGTAGTTGGGTCAAGGTGCGCAGCGACCCGAGTTTGCCGAGCCCGGGCGCAACATCCTGCCCGCCGGCCTGGACGCCCGCCCCGGCGAGGACCGGTCCACCGCGCGCGCCGACACCGTGATCATCGTGCACGTGACGGAGGCTGGCGACCGCGCGTACCTGATCTAGTCCGGCTGCGCGCGATCGGCCCGGACGACCTGACCCTCCTGAGCACGAACGCGGGCCGCTTCAACACCGAACAACGCGACGGCCGCGACTACGAGAACCTGGACCCGGCGACGGCCGACCTCTTCACCGCGGCGCGCGACGACCGGGTGGGCGAGTTCGCCCGGCTGCACCCCGACCGGGTCATCACGCGGTAGGAGCGCTCCACCAGCCGGCCTGCGTAATGTGCTCGAAGCCGAGCGACTCGTACAGCGGCCGGCCCATCCGCGAGGCCGTCAGCGTCATCGGGCGGTCGTCGAAGCGGCGCAGCACGGCGTGCATCAGGGCCCGGCCCACGCCCCGCGAGCGGAAGGCGGTGCCGGTCGTCACCCAGTACACCCCGACCGCGCCGGGCTCGGGCACCGCCACGCATGCGCCGGCCACCTCGCCGTCGAGGTCGGCCAGGTAGAACTCGAGGTCGGCGAGGATGCTCTCCGGGAAGACCACCCCGCGCGCGTACGGCTGGAAGTTCTCCAGCGCGAAGTCCTCGACCACCAGCCGCTCCGCGACCGCCAGGTCGGCGGCGCTCCCGACGCGGCGCACGGGCAGGCGGGGCTCGTCGACCGGCTTACCCGGGCGCCGGATCATCACCGGCAGCTGCCGCATGGCCAGTCCCCGGTCCGTCAGGTCCACCGTCCCGAACGCGTCCTCGACGACGACGCGGCCCTCGCCCGCGACCAGGTCCGCGAAGTCCTCGGCGGCGCGGGGGCCCAGCGTGAGCACGCGGCGCCCGTAGCGCTCGTCGCCGAGCACGGCCACCCACCCGTCACCGGACCGCGTCTCGTAACCGCGGGCGCGGGCCACCCGGGCCCAGAGCCAGGCCGCGTTCCCGGCCGCCGTCGTCAGGGCGTCTGCGTCCATTCGCGCAGCCTATGTCGGGGTGTTCATTGTCTTGCCGCCGCCGCGCGGTCCAGGTCATCTTCGGGGCCGGTGCTAAAGTGGAGGTCGACCTCCGATAAAGGGTGGGTGCATGCAGACGGAGCCGGGTGTGCGGCGGCCGCAGCGGGCGGACGCGCGGCGCAACTTCGACGCGCTCATCGTCGCCGCGCGCGACGCGTTCGCCGAGCACGGCACGACCGCCTCGCTCGAGGAGATCGCCCGGCGGGCCGGGGTCGGGATCGGGACGCTGTACCGCAACTTTCCCACCCGGCAGGACCTGTTCGACGCGGTGTACCTCGGCGAGCTCGACGCGCTGTGCCGCGCCGCCGAGGACGTCGCCGGCCTCGAACCGTGGGACGCCCTGGCCGCCTGGCTGCGCCGGTTCGTCGGCTACGTCGCGACCAAGCGCGCCATCTACGAGGAGATCAACCGCGACTCGGAGATGGTGCGCGGCGCGCGCGAGGCGATGTACGCCGCGTTCGAGCCGCTGCTCGCCCGCGCCCAGGAGTCGGGCGCCGCGCGGCGCGACGTCAGCACCGACGACCTGCTGCGGCTGGTCTCGGGGCTGACTGCCGGCGGATACGTCGACGACGCCCAGCGCGAGCGCGTGCTCACGGTCGCCCTGGACGGCGTGCGCGCCCGCTAGCTCCGGCTGGGTAGTCGATCATCGTGCGCGGGTACGCAGGCACGCATGGAGATCGATCTGCTGCACAGGCCGGTCGTCGATCTGGCCGGACGGCCCATCGGTACGGTGGATGGCGTCGAGACGGTGCTCGGAGATAGCGGCACGCGGGAGATCGCGGCGCTCGTCGTGGAGCCGCGGCGGGGCGTCTTCTCCCGCGGTACCGCCGCCAGAATGCGGATCTCGTGGGACCTCGTGGCCTTCTGTGACCGCCGCATCACCCTCATGGTGTGCAAGAACCGTCTGCGCGTGTCCTGAGTCTTGGAACCTCGCGCATCACCTCACCGGACGCGGACACCAGGCGGGTAGCCTGGTCCGACGCGCGCTTCGAACCGTGATCACGGGGTAGTGGTCGCCGGTCCGGGGCAGAGAGCTCGACTGGATGAGGTGCATCGCAGATGTCCGACCTGGCGCAGATCGGCGTGACCGGTCTCGCGGTGATGGGCCGCAACCTGGCCCGGAACCTGGCCCGCAACGGTTACACCGTCGCCGTGCACAACCGCTCGTACGAGCGCACGCGCCGGCTCGTCGACGAGTTCGGGCAAGAGGGCACGTTCGTGCCGAGCGAGTCCATGGCCGACTTCGTGGCCTCCCTCGCCCGCCCGCGGGCCGTCATCATCATGGTGAAGGCCGGCGGCCCCACCGACGCCGTCATCGACGAGCTCGTGCCCCTCCTCGAGGAGGGCGACATGATCGTCGACGCCGGCAACGCGCACTTCGCCGACACCCGCCGCCGCGAGCAGGGCCTGCGCGAGCACGGCCTGCACTTCGTCGGCACCGGCGTGTCCGGCGGCGAGGAGGGCGCCCTGCTCGGCCCGAGCATCATGCCGGGCGGCTCGCCGGAGTCGTACCAGAAGCTCGGCCCCATCTTCGAGAAGATCTCGGCCAAGGTCGACGGCACGCCCTGCTGCATCCACGTCGGCCCCGACGGCGCCGGGCACTTCGTGAAGATGGTGCACAACGGCATCGAGTACGCCGACATGCAGCTCATCGCCGAGGCGTACGACCTGCTGCGGGCCGGCCTCGGCGCCACCCCGGCCGAGATCGCCGACATCTTCCGCACCTGGAACACCGGCGACCTCGAGTCGTTCCTCATCGAGATCACCGCCGACGTGCTCTCCCAGATCGACGGCGACACCGGCGAGGCCTTCGTCGACATCGTGCTCGACCAGGCCGAGCAGAAGGGCACCGGCCGCTGGACCGTGCAGAGCGCGCTCGACCTGGGCGTGCCGATCACGGGTATCGCCGAGGCGACCTTCGCCCGCTCCCTGTCGGGCCACGCCGACCAGCGCGAGGCCGCGCGTTCGGCTTTCGGCTCTTCTGTCGCCGCGCTCGACATCGCCGACCGCGACCAGTTCATCGAGGACGTGCGCGCGGCCCTGTACGCGTCGAAGATCGTCGCCTACGCCCAGGGCTTCGACCACATCCAGGCCGGCAGCGAAGAGTTCGGCTGGGACATCGACCGCGGCCGTGTGTCAACGATCTGGCGCGGCGGTTGCATCATTCGCGCCCGGTTCCTCAACCGCATCCGCGAGGCCTACGACGAGACTCCCGGGCTCAAGAGCCTCATGGTCGCGCCGTACTTCGCCGACGCCGTCAACGCGGGCGTGCCGGCCTGGCGCCGCGTCGTGGCCGCGGCGGCCGCGGCGGGCATTCCGACCCCGGCGTTCTCGTCCTCGCTGGCGTACTTCGACGGCTTGCGCGCCGAGCGCCTGCCGGCCTCGCTGATCCAGGGCTTGCGCGACAACTTCGGCGCCCACACGTACCGGCGAACCGACCGCGAGGGCATCTTCCACGTGGAGTGGGCGGGCGACAAGAAGGAACACAGCGCGTAGTGTTTGCTTGGATGCTTTGCGTATCGAGGGCCGTGATCGGTTAGGACGGCCGTGGTACGGTGAATAAAGCGGAACGCCACCGTCGCCGGGGTTGGTTCCGTGTTGATTTGGGCCCCCGATTCGCAGCTGTTTGCGGGTCGGGGGTTCGGCATTTCGGGGCTGTCGACGTGTCGGGGGGTGGGTCGCGGGTGCGGAGTGCGGGGGTGCCGCGACTCGGGAGCGAGAGCGGTGGGTGTGGCGTGCCGGGAGCGAGAGCGGTGGGTGTGGGGTGCCGGTGCGAGTGCGAGTGCGAGTGCGAGTGCGGTGAGTGCGGGGTGCGGGTCGCGGGTGCGGCGGGCGCGGGTCGGGTCGTGCGTGCAGCGGGTGCGGCGGGCGCGGGTCGGGGCGCGCGTGCGGTGGGCGCGGGTGCGGTGGGTGGCGAGTGCGGTGGGTGCGAGTGCGGTGGGTGCGGGTCGGGCGCGCGTGCGGTGGGTGCGAGTGCGGTGGGTGCGAGTGCGGTGGGTGCGGGTCGTGCGTGCAGTGGGCGCGGGTCGTGAGTGCAGGTGCGGTGGGTGCGGGGTCGTGGGTTGCGTGTGGGGTCACTGGAACCGGGCGGGTTCGTCGGGGCAGTGGGACTGCCGCGGCTCTGGGATAATGGATTGAGCGAGCGGTCGCCTGGCTCGCGGTGGTGCCGCTGGTCTTCGGTGCGCGTGCAGTTTTGGTCAACGCGTGCAGTCGTGGTCAAGCGGTGCGGTCAAACGGTGCGGTCGGCCAATGCGGGTGCGACGGGGTCCGGGTCCGCGTCCGGGGCCTTGATCGCGCGGTCGTGTTTGGCCTGGCTCAGGGCTACCAAAGCGCCCGCAGCCGCGGCCGTCGTTGTCAGCCAGAATGCCGTTGCGTACGCGCCGCTGTGCAAGGGCAGGGTCAGCAGGGCTACCGTGACCGCGCCCGTCAGGTACTGGGCCGTTGTCATCGTTGCGCCGGCCGACGACTGCTGGGCCGGTGGGACCTCGCGGGCGCCCAGGACGAACATCGACGTGTAGATGACGCCGTGGGCGGCGCCGCTTACCAAGAGGCCCGGTAGGACGCCCTGGAAGTAGCCCGTGTTCGCGGTCAGGGCCAGCCAGGCCAGGGACGCCGCGGCCGCCGTGAAGGCGCCGGCCAGGGTCGGGGCTGTGCCGAAGCGGCGTATCAGGCGGGCCGTCGCCGAGCTGCCCGCTGTGACCAGGGCGGCCAAAGGGAGGAACGCCAGGCCGGCCTGCAGAGGTGTGTAGCCGTCGCGGTCCTGCAGCATCAAGGTCACCACGTAGAACTCGGAGCCTACGCTCGCCATGTACAAGGCGGCGGACCATGAACCCGTGCGCAAAGATCGCGGCGAACGGCTGGCGGGACTCGACGTTTGATCGGCCCGCCCGGACGCTGCGCGCGGACGAAAACCTCCAGGCCGGCCTCGCCGGGCAAGCCTCGATGTCCGAAAAATCGTGATAAAAGCGAAAAAGACCAACGAGCCGGCCAATGCCAGCAGCGTCGGCCACGAGCGCCAGCTGCGCGCGCCTCCCTCGGTCAGGCCCAAAGCCAGCAGTACCGCCGCCGCCGTCGACAGCAACGTGCGCGTCAACGGGGCGGGCGTCGCGCGCGTCCGCGCGGTCGACCACAACCAAGCCCCAGCCCCCGCGGCGCACGCCGCGACCACCGGCACGTTCACCAAGAAGGTCCAGCGCCAGCTCAGCCGCGTCAGCGCGCCGCCCAGCACCACGCCCGCGGCCAGCCCCGAAGCGCCCACCGCGCCCCACACGGACAGCGCCCGCGTCCGCGCCGCACCCGCGAAGCGCGCGCCGATCAGCCCCAGGATCGCCGGCTGCAGCAGCGCCGCCGCCAGGCCCTGCACGGCGCGGGCGGCGAGCAGGGCCGGGCCGGACGACGCCAGGCCCCCGGCCAGGCTCGCCAGGCCGAAGAGCAGCGTCGCGACCAGGAAGAGGCGGCCCGCGCCCCAGCGGTCCGACAAGCGGCCGCCGAGCAGCAGGAAGCCGGCGAACGGCACCGCGTACGCGCTCACGACCCACTGCGCCGCGGCCAGCGAGAGCCCGAGGTCCCGCGCGATCGCCGGCAGCGCGACGTACACGATCGAGAAGTCGAGGGCGAGCAGGAACTGCGCCGCCGAGAGCACCGCGAGGATCATGCTCGCCATCGTCCGACCCTCACATTAGTGTGAAGGTCAATGCGTATCGGCGAACTCTCCACCCGCACCGGCACGCCCGCCCGGCTGCTGCGGTACTACGAGGAGCAGGGACTGCTCACCCCCGAGCGCCGGGCCAACGGGTACCGGGACTACGGCGAGCACCTGGTCGACCGGGTGCAGCAGATCCGCGGGCTGCTCGAGTCCGGGCTGCCCACGCGTCTGATCAGAAACGTCCTGCCGTGCCTCGACAACCCCTGTAGCATCACGATCTCCGACGCCGGGCCCGAGGTCGTCGCCCAGCTGCGCTACGAGCGCGACCGCATGGACGCCCGGATCGCCTGTCTCAGCCGCAACCGCGATGCCATCGATGCGTACCTGTCCAAAGTGACGTCGAAAGTGATCCAGCCCATGAGCGAGCCCGTCGTCACCCTGGCCACCGCCGAGCACCGCGACGCGGTCGTGGACACCTTCGTTGCCGCGTTCGCCACCGATCCGGCCATGCGCTGGTTCATGCCCGACGACGCGACCTACCCGGCCGAGGCGGCCGCGATGGCGGGCGCGCTGTTCGACCTGCGCGCCGGGCACGGCACGGTGTGGGTCGCCGACGGGGGAGCCGCGGTCGCGATGTGGGACGCGCCGAGGTCCCCGGGCGGCGACGGGGTCGAGCACCCGCCCCAGGCCGGCCGCTTCGGCCTCTACCAGTCGATCGTGCACACCAAACTGCCCAGAACGCCGCATTGGTACCTGGGGGTGCTGGCGACCCATCCCGACCACCGCGGCCGCAAGCTCGGCCGGACCGTGCTGGCGGCCGGGCTCGCGCGCGCCGAGGCCGACGGGCTGCCGGCCTACCTGGAAACTTCAAACCCGAAGAACGTCGAGGTGTACCGCTCCGTCGGCTTCGAGGTCGTCCGGGAGCTCCACGTCGACGAGCTCCCGGTGTGGATCATGTCGACCGCGGCGGCTCCTTCTTGACCGGGCCCCCGAGCAGGTCCTCGAACGACGTGGTCAGCGCGAACGGGTCGGCGACCTCGACCGGCCCCCGCTCGGAGACCAGCGCGGCCAGCTGCGCACCCGCGCGGCGTACGCGCTCGTGCAGGGTGTCGCGCCCGCCGGCGGCCCAGTCCTCGGTCGCGGCGAACACCGCGGTCGGCGCCACGACCGCGTGCAGGTAGACGAACATGGGCCGCAGCGCGTGCTCCAGCGCCAGCGAGTGCCGGGCCGTGCCGCCCGTCGCGCCGAGCAGCACCGGCTTGTCGCGCAGCACGTCGTCGCCGAGCACGTCGAAGAACGACTTGAACAGCCCGCTGTACGACGCGTTGAAGATCGGGGTCACAGCCACCAGCCCGTCGGCGCCGGCCACCGCGTCGACGACCTCCTTGAGCGCCGGGGAGGGGAAGCCGGTCAGCAGGTTGTCGGTGATGTCGTGGGCCACGTTGCGCAGCTCGAACACGCGCACCTCGGCGTCGAGGCCCGCGCTGACGGCGGCGGTGAGCCGGTCGGCCAGCAGTCGTGAGGACGACGGCTGGCTCAACCCGGCGGTGACGGCGACGATCGAGCGGGTGCTCATGGTTATGCGTCCACCTTCTGCAGAGCCTTCAGGGACTCGTGCGTCGGCGCGTCCGGCACGTGCGCGGGGCGGCCGATCGCGAACTCCTTGCGCAGCACCGGCACGACCTCCTCGCCGAGGATGTCGAGCTGCTCCAGCACCGTCTTCAGCGGCAGGCCGGCGTGGTCGAGCAGGAACAGCTGCCGCTGGTAGTCCCCGACGTACTCGCGGAAGCCCAGCGTGCGGTCGATGACCTCCTGCGGGCTGCCGACGGTCAGCGGGGTCTGCGCCGAGAAGTCCTCCAGCGAGGGGCCATGGCCGTAGACGGGAGCGTTGTCGAAGTACGGCCGGAACTCGTTCTTGGCGTCCTGCGAGTTCTTGCGCATGAACACCTGGCCGCCGAGGCCGACGATGGCCTGGTCGGGCGAGCCGTGGCCGAAGTGCTCGAACATCCGCCGGTACAGCTCGACCATGCGCTGGGTGTGCTCCTTGGGCCAGAAGATGTGGTTGGCGAAGAAGCCGTCGCCGTAGTACGCGGCCTGCTGCGCGATCTCGGGCGTGCGGATCGAGCCGTGCCAGACGAACGGCGGGACGCCGTCCAGCGGGCGCGGGGTGGCCGTGAAGCCCTGCAGCGGCGTGCGGAACTCGCCCTCCCAGTCAACGACGTCCTCGCGCCACAGCCGGCGCAGGAGCGCGTAGTTCTCGACGGCGAGCGGGATGCCCTTGCGGATGTCCTGGCCGAACCACGGGTACACCGGGCCGGTGTTGCCGCGGCCCAGCATGAGGTCCACGCGGCCGTCGGCCAGGTGCTGCAGCATCGCGTAGTCCTCGGCAATCTTCACCGGGTCGTTCGTCGTGATGAGGGTAGTCGCGGTGGACAGCAGCAGCCGCGAGGTCTTCGCCGCGATCCAGCCGAGCATGGTGGTCGGCGACGATGGCACGAACGGCGGGTTGTGGTGCTCGCCCATGGCGAACACGTCGAGCCCGACCTCCTCGGCCTTGAGCGCGATAGTCGTCATGGCCTTGACCCGCTCGGCGTCGGTCGGCACCCGCCCCGTCGTGGGGTCCTGCGTCACGTCACCGACGGTGAACACACCGAACTGCATCTCGAACGCCACCTTCACTGCGGACCCGGGCGGTTCCCGGCCTCTGCGCGCTACAACATAGCTGACGAGTCAAACATTCCGCCAGTGAACAATCAACTTCCGTGACTTCCCAGCGCGGCGCCGAGCCGGGCCACGCCGTCCTCGATCGCGCGCTCGCTCAGGGACGCATACCCGAAAAGCAGGCCCGGCGGACCGTTCCCGGCCAGGTAGTACCGGCGCAGCCCCGCGATCGCCACGCCCGCCGCGGCCGCGGCCTGCTCGGCCGCGGCCTCGTCGAGCCCCGGCGGCAGCCAGGCCACCAGGTGATGCCCGGCCGCGATGCCGGCCGGACGCAGTCGTGGCAGGTGGCGGGCCAGGGCGCGCAGCAGGGCGTCGCGGCGGCGCCGGTACACGGGGCGCATCCGGCGCAGGTGCCGGTCCAGCTCGCCGGCGGCCAGGAAGTCGGCGAACGCCAGCTGGTCGATGGCGGGGGAGCCCCGGTCCGCCCGGAGCTTCGCCTCGACCACCGGGCCCACGAGCCGCCGGGGCAGCAGCATCCAGCCCAGCCGCAGCCCCGGCGCCAGCGTCTTGCTGGCCGAGCCCAGGTACGCCACGCGGTCCGGGGCCAGGCCCTGCATGGCGCCGATCGCGGCCCGGTCGTAGCGGTACTCGGCGTCGTAGTCGTCCTCGACCACCAGCGCGCCCGTGCGCCGGGCCCAGCGCACCACGCCCGCGCGGGCCTCGGCCGGGAGCACCCCGCCGGTCGGCCACTGGTGCGAGGGGGTGAGCACGAGCGCCTGGGCGTCGACGCCCTCCAGCGCCGCGATGTCCACGCCGTGCTCGCCGACGGGCACCCCGGCCGGCCCCAGGCCCGCGGCGGCCGCGAGGGGCCACACGTCGTCGTTGGACGACGGGTCCTCGACCGCGATCGGGCGCCCGCCCCGCCCGCCGGCGGCGAGCACGGTCACGAGCAGTGCGACCCCCTGGGCGTACCCCGAGCAGATCACGATGTCGCCGGGGTGCGCGACGGTGCCGCGGACGCGGTTCAGGTACGCGGCCAGCGCCGAGCGCATTTCGGGGTCGCCCTGCCCGCTGGTGTACCCGAGCCGCTCCGCCGGCGCCTCGGTGAGCACCCGGCGCAGGCTGCGCAGCCAGGCCGCCCGCGGGAAGTTCGACACGTCGCTGCGCCCGTAGTTGAAGCTCACGACGGGCGCGGCCGGCGCGGGCGCGGGCGGCGGCTCGGCGGCCGGTGCGGTCTCCGGGCCGGCATTCACCCGGGTGTATCCGCCGGAGCGGCTGGTCAGGTACCCCTCGGCGGAGAGCTGCTCGTAGGCGGCCACGACCACGCCCCGCGACACACCCAGCGAGGCGGCGAGGACGCGGCTCGGCGGCAGCGACGCACCCACCGGCAGCCGCCCCGCCCGCACTGCGGCCCGGATCGAGGCCTCCAGCTGCCGGTGCAGGGCGACGCCGGAGTCGCGGTCGAGCGCGTCCAGCAGCAGGTCGGTCGCGGCGGCACCGGAATTGGTCCTCGACTCGCGCACGGGATCGGACCTCTCATGCAGTACCAAATTCGAAGAGGCTTTCAGCATGACGACGACGGCGCAGAAGCTCAATGTGCTCACCGCGGGCGACCCGGGATATGACGAGGCCCGCTCGATCTGGAACGCGATGGTCGACCGCCGCCCGGCCCTGATCGTGCGGGCGGCGTGCGAGGCCGACGTGGTCGCGGCGGTGCGGCTGGCCCGGGAACGCGGCCTGGAACTGGGAGTCCGCTGCGGCGGGCACAACGCGGCCGGGTTCGCGGTGCCGGAGGGCGGGCTGATGCTGGACCTGACCCGGCTCGCCGCGGTGCGGGTCGACCCGGCCCGGCGCCGCGCCCGGGTGCAGGGCGGGGCGCTGCTCGGCGTGCTCGACACCGCCGCCCAGCGCCACGGCCTGGCGACCACGGCCGGCAACGTGTCGCACACCGGCGTCGGCGGGCTCACGCTCGGCGGCGGGATGGGCTGGCTGGCCCGGCAGTACGGGCTGGCCTGCGACAACGTGGTGTCGTACCGCGTGGTGACGGCGGCCGGCGAGGTGCTTACCGCGTCCGCCCGGGAGCACCCGGAGCTGTTCTGGGGCCTGCGCGGCGGGGGCGGGAACTTCGGGGTGGTCACCGAGTTCGAGTTCCGGTTGCACCCGGTCGGGACGCGGGCCCTCGTCGCGGAGTACGCCGTCGACCCGTCCGGCGCCGCCGCGGCGCTGCGGCACTGGCGCGACCTCGCGGCCGTCGCGCCCCGCCCGGCGACCCTCGAGGCGGTCTCGCCGGGCGACGGCTCGGTGCGCCTCGGGTTCGTCTGGGCCGGCCCGGGCGATCCGGCCGGGCTGCTGGCCGAGATGCCCGCCGCGACCGTGCGTGAGGTGTCGTACCTGCACCTGCAGACGCGCGACGACACGACGGGCGGGCACGCGTACCGCCGTTACTCCAAGGGTCACTACCTGCGCGCCCTGCCCGACGCGGCCGTCGACGCCTTTCTCACGCCCGGACCGGCCGCGCGGAGCCTGCAGACCTACGGCGGAGCCATCGCCGACGTCGCCCCCGCGGCGACGGCATTCGCGCACCGGGACACGCTGTTCGAGTTCGGCACCGGCCTGCGCTGGACGGACCCGGCCGAGGACGCCGAGCGCATGGCCGTCGCGCGGGCGACGGGCGCGTTGCTCGCCCCGTACGCGTCCGGCGTCTACGTCAACGTCCTCAACGACGAGGGCGAGGCGGGCGTGCGGCGCGCCTACCCGGCCGCGCAGCTGGCGCGCCTGACCGCGGTGAAGGACGCCTACGACCCGGACAACGTCTTCCACCTCAACCACAACATCAGGCCCTCGGTTCGCCCCTGAGCAGGCCCAGCAGCTCCCGCACGGCCCGGACCCGCGGCCCGAACTGCGGGTCGAGCGCCATGAGCAGCACCGCGACGGCCCACACGGCGGCCACCGCGGCCGCGCCCCGGCCGAGCTCGTCCCACAGCAGCAGCCCGGCCCGGTGCAGCAGGACCACGGCGGCCGCCGGTACCAGCGCGACGGCGACCGAGCGCAGCACCGCGAGCGTGGCGAAGACCCGCCGCCGCACCGGCCGCGGCTCCGCGTCGACGATCCCGGCGAGGCTGCCCAGCCGCCCGGTCGCCACGGCCCCGGCGCAGGCGAGCAGCTGCCGCCGCAGCGTGGCGACGGTCTCGGCGTCGGGCAGCGCGACGGCGACCTCCTGCGCGCGCAGCCCGGCCGCGATGCGCCGCAGCCGCCCGCGCAGCTCGGCGTCGAGGTCGGCGGCGGGGAGGGCGAGCGCCGCGGCGTACCCGTGCTCGAAGACCTCGGCGAGCTGCTCCAGCCCGCGCGCGACCGCGCGGCGGGGCCCGGCGGTCGCGAGGCCGCCGGGGTCGAGGAAGGGCAGCAGCCAGTTGAGCAGCTCGGCCGCCTCGATCTCCGGGTGCCGCCGCATGCGCCGCCGGTTGACGACCCGTGCGGCCAGCACGACCTCGGCCACGGCGAGCAGCAGGCCCAGCCACTGCACGAGCCCGACCCGCAGGACGACGACCGGGAAGGGGGCCGGGCCCAGCGCCAGCCCGCCCGGCACGACCGCGAGGACGGCGCCGAGCCCGGCCGCGGCGAGCGGCGGCATCCACATCCCGAACCGCGGCACGTACGCGGCGGGCCCGACGAGGACCACGAACGCCAGGAGAATCGCGGCGCCCTGCGTCATCCACGGGACCCCGGCGGCGGTCAGGAGCCAGATCGGCAACCCGAGGAACAGCAGCGCCGCGGTGACGACGGCGGCGACAGCGAGGCGCCGCTGATCGTGCTCGTACCGCCGAACGGCCTGCCAGGCCAGCCGCCGCAGCCGCGCCCGCACCTCCGGCCGCGCGACGACCCCGCCCGCGGCGGCCCGTGCGTGCGCCCACCCCTCATAGCGGTCCCGCAGCCCCCGCCGCAGCGCCGCGAGCCGCCGCCACCGGGCCGCCCGCCGCTCGTCGCGCATCTCCTCCGCCAACCGGCGCATCTCGTCCCGGACATTCCGCCCGGCCTCGGCGAACGCCTCCAGGATGCTGCGCAGCCCGAACCATCGCCGCACCGCGAACGCGAGGAACTCCGTCACGCCCCCACCGTAGCGACCGCCGTCCATGCGCCAGGGTCAGTTGCCCGCGCTCTCGTAGCGGCGCAGGCCGCGGGTGAAGATCCAGCCGGCCGCGGCCAGGCAGTACACCGCGACCAGGGGCGTGAGCAGCCCGACCCAGGCGCGGCCGTGGCCGAGCACGTAGCTCACCGGGAAGAAGCTCACGAACGCGAACGGCAGGGCGAAGCCCAGGGCGGCCTTGAGCGCCCACGGGTAGACCGAGAGCGGGAACCGGGCCAGGTCGCCGGCCTGGTGGACCGCCATCGCGAAGAGCGGGCTCGGGCTCTGCATCCAGAACGAGGCCGCGTTCGTAGCCAGGTTGATCGCCACCTTGATGGCCATCGCGGACAGCAGCACCACGAGGCCGAGGGCGATCCGGGCGGGGGACCAGGCCACGTCCACATGGGACAGTGAGAAGGCCAGCATGAGGCCGCCGGTGACGAGGTTGGACAGGCCGTTGATGCCGACCTGGACGCTGCTGACCTGCAGGACCACCGGGAACGGGCGCACCATCATGTAGTCGATGTCGCCCTGGTTGATCATCCAGGACAGGCTCCACATGCCCTCGAAGAACAGGGAGCCGACGCCCTCGGCCACGGCGACCATGCCGAACATCGCCACCACGGCCCAGAAGTCCCAGCCGTTGATGGCCGGCACCTTGGCGAAGATGGCGGCCAGGAAGACCACGTTGACGACCTGCATGACGACCGTGCCGGCCATCATCACCCAGAAGTCGCCCTGGTACTCCAGCAGTGAGCGCAGGTGCGCGCCCAGCAGCCGCCGGTACAGCCGAAAGATCCGCATCTCATCCCCCGTGGACGGTCAGTTGGCGCAGGGCCCGGCCGAAGAGGGCGCGGGCGGCGTACCACAGCAGCAGGAGCCAGCCGAGCTGGACCGCGACGAGCAGCAGGGCGTGGCGGCCCGACGCCTGGCCGACGAAGATGAGCGCCGGAGTCGACGTGAGCCCGGCGAACGGCGACCACTGCGCGGCGGTGGCGAGCCAGCCGGGGAAGTACGCCAGCGGCACCAGCGCCCCGGAGAGCAGGCCGGTGATCGCCTGGCGGGCCCACAGGACCCCGACGAAGTTCTGCGTCCAGAAGCAGGCGAGCGTGGAGACGTACACCACGATGAACTTCAGCGGCACGAGCAGCACCATGCTGACCGCGAACAGGGCCAGCTCCGGCCCGGGGGGCAGGTCCGGCGGGCCGCTGACCACAATGGACACCCCGGTCACGAGGGCGACGACGGCGATCTCGATCCACACGCCGCCGACCACCTCCCACAGCCGGGCCCGCTGGTAGTCCACCGGCTTGACCAGGTCGAGCGCGACGAGCCCGGACTGGATGCGGTGCGACATGCGGAAGTCGACGAAGGTGCCGACGAGCGCGCCGGAGGCGAAGGCGACGAGCAGGTAGCTGCGCATGTGCGGCCAGTCGTAGCCGCCGACCTGGGCCGCGCCGTCGCCCAGGAGCACCTTCCAGACCGCGAGCAGCGCGACGAGCTGGAAGGCGACGCCGCCGAGGGAGAGCAGGAAGTTGCCGCGGTACGCCAGCGCCGACAGGGCCGCGGCGCGGGCGTGCGCGGTATAAGCCCTCATGCTGCATCCAGCTGGAGCTCGCCGGAGTACACCCGGCGGATGACGTCCTCGATGGAGGGCTCGTCGACGTTGAAGTCGACGAGGTTGGTCAGCGGGGCCAGGGCCGTGACCGCCTGGCCCGCGGTCATCGCGAACCGGTCGAAGCGGACCGAGAAGTGCAGCGGCGTCTCGCCCGGCTCCACGGCCGCGCCGGGCAGGGCGGTGCGCAGGGCCTCCAGCGGTACCGCCGAATCGGTCTCCACGTTGAGGATCCGCTCGCGCGCGAAGGCGTCCTTCACCGCGTCGAGGTCGCCGTCGAAGATGATCCGGCCCGAGTCGATGATGACCAGGCGGCGGCAGAAGCCCTCGATGTCGCCGAGGTCGTGGCTGGTGAGCATGACCGTGGTGCCCTCGTCGCGCACCGAGCGGAAGAACTCGCGGACGCGGTCCTTCACGGCGAGGTCGAGGCCGATGGTGGGCTCGTCGAGGTACACCACCGGCGGCGCGTGCAGCAGCGCGGCGGCGAGGTCGGCGCGCATCCGCTGGCCCAGCGAGAGCTTGCGCCCGAGCACCGGCAGCACGTCGCCGAGGTCGAGGACCTCGTCGAAGCGGGCCATGCGCTTGCGGTAGGTGCCGTGGTCGATGCCGTAGATGTCGCGCAGCACCGCGAGGGACTCCGAGACCGGAAGGTCCCACCACAGCTGGGTCCGCTGGCCGAAGACCACCCCGATGCGGTGCGAGACCGCGATGCGGTCCTTGCGCGGCGACAGCCCGTCGATGCGGACCTCGCCGGTGGTCGGCACGAGAATGCCGCTGAGCAGCTTGACGGTCGTCGACTTGCCGGCGCCGTTGGGCCCGACGTAGGCCACCGCCTCGCCGGCCTCGATCGACAGGTCGACGTGGTCCACCGCGACCTTGTCGGTGAAGCGCCTGGTGAAGAGGTGTTTGACGGCCCCCCGTAGGCCCGGATCCTTGTCCGGCCTTCGGAAGACCTTGGTCAGCTGACGTGCCTCCACGATTGCCACCGACGGAGACTAACGGACATTTTTCGATACCCGAACTAAATATCCGCCTGCCCCGCGAGCAGCGCCGCGAGGCCTTCGGCGCTCGCCCGGTCGAGCGGTTCGTGGGAGATCATGAGGCGGTACCACAGCACGCCGTACGCCTGCTCGACCAGCAGTCCGGGCTCGGCCACCCCGTGCCGCTCCAGCAGTCCCCGCAGGGCGTCGCGGCGGCGCCGGGTGAACTGCTCGAGCATCTCGCGCGCGGCCGGGTCGGACTGCGCGATTCCGGCCGCGGTGGCCAGGAACGCCCGCCCCCGCTCGGCGCCGGCGAAGGAGCTGACCAGGAACGCGGTGAGGTCGCCGGGCAGCGTGCCGTCGCCGGTCTCGACGACGTCGGCGCGGGCGCGCTCCAGCAGGGCGTCGAGCATCACCGCGTACTTCGACGGCCACCAGCGGTAGATGGTCTGCTTGCCCACGCCGGCCCGCGCGGCGATCGCGTCGACGGTGACGGCCGCGCCGCCGGGCTCGGCGATCAGGGCCGCGGCGGCGTCGAGGATGTCCTGCCGCGCGGCCTCGTTGCGGCGGCGGCCGGTGTGCTCCCGGTGCATGTGATGATCCTAACTTGCCGAGACCGGCAGTCTCGGCAATGCTTGTCGAGAACGCAAGTCTCGACAAAGGGGATGCAGCATGACTCAGCAGGTTCTCGTCGCGGGCGGCACCTCCGGCATCGGCCTGGCCACCGCGCACGCCTTCGCGGCCCGCGGGTTCGCGGTCACCGTGACCGGCCGCGACCAGGCCCGGATCGACAAGGCCGGGCTGCCGGGGGTCGTCGCCGACGCGGCCACCGACGAGGGGGCGCTCGCGACGTTCGGCGGCGGTGTCCGGTACGACCACCTCGTGCTCGCCCTCGGCGGCTCCCTCGGCGCCGGCCCGCTCGCCCAGCTCGACCTGGGCCAGCTCCGGGCCGCGTTCGAGGGCAAGTTCTGGCCGCACCTGCGGCTGCTGCGGGCCGCGCTGCCGCACCTGGCCGGCGCCGCGTCGGTCACCATCGTGTCGGCGAGCTCGGCGCGGGCGGCCCTGCCGGGCACGGCCGGGCTCGCGGCGCTCAACGGGGCCCTGGAGGCGCTGGTCGGGCCGCTGTCGGTGGAGCTGGCGCCGGTGCGGGTCAACGCGGTCTCGCCCGGGGTCATCGACACGCCGTGGTGGGACGGCCTCGCGGCGGCCGACCGCGAGGCGCTGTTCGCCTCGTTCGCGGCGGCGCTGCCCGCGGGCCGGGTCGGCCGGGCCGAGGAGGTCGCCGAGGCCATCGTGGCCCTGGCGACCAACGGCTACATCACCGGCACGGTCCTGCCGGTCGCGGGCGGCGTGCAGCTCGCTACCGGTGCGCCCAGCTCCAGCCGGTGAGGAACCCGTCGGCGCCGTCGAGGTAGAAGTAGCCCCAGGCGCCGGTCCCGGCCCGGTACGGCAGCAGCTCGGCGAACGCGGCCCGGGCCCGGGCCGGCCGCCCGGCGAGCACGTTGGCGAGGGCCAGCCAGCTGTAGGCGGTCGGCGCGCGCCCGAGGCGGCGCGGCCCGGCGGCGCGGAAGCGCTCCGCGCACGCGTCGACCTCGGCGGCCACGTCGCGGCGGCCGAAGTACTGGCACACCTGCAGGAACGCCTCGGGGCTGCGGGTGTCCCAGCAGTACTCGCGCATCGCGTACTCGAAATGGGCGAACACCGGCAGCACGTGCACGCTGGCCCCGGCCGGCGCCCCGTCCGCGGCCTTGCGCGCGGCCGCGAACATCTTCTCGTGCGAGCCGTACCACTTGCGGCACAGGTACGTCACCGCGGACAGGTGCAGCTCGAAGTGGTACCGGTCGCGGCGCAGGCCCTCGCGCATCGCGTCGTTGAACTCCGGCATCGAGCCGTTGCCGGTCAGCATCGACGACACGACCCCGTCCCACGGCGCCGGGTCGGCCGGGGCCAGCTCGATCGCGCGCCGGCTCGCCGCCCGGGCCGCCGCGCCGAGCGACGCGAAGCCGGCGAACTGCTCCGCGGTGGTGTGCTTCGCGCTCGCGGCCCCGCGCGCGCGGCCCGCCGCGGACATGAGGTGCGCGGCCCGGAGGATCGCCGCGTCCGGGTGCCCGGGCTCCTCCCGCTCCCACGCCGCCAGCCACGACTCGTCCGCCGCGGCCGTGTCGCCGAGCACCGCGAAGCGCCTCCCGCGGACCTCGTGGTCGGCGCCGTGCAGCACGTCGCGGGCCGCCTGCCAGTCCCCGCCGCGGGCCCGGTCGCGGGCGGCGCGCAGGTCGAAATCGTCGAAGGCCGGGTCGTCGTCGAGGACGGGGTCGGCGAGCCCCCGGAACAGTCGCTTCAGCACGCCGGGGATCTTAGAGGGGTAGCAGCGGGGCCACGATCCGGAAGAGCCCGCGGTTGTACCGTCGGTGGCGTGAGCGGTCCGCAGCGAAGCGGAGGGGCCGCTCACCATTGGCGCAGGGCCCTTCGGTCGCGGCGCCGGAGCGAAGCGGAGGTGGCGTGAGCGAACTTGGATTGTTCCTGCGTACGCGGCGGGAGGCGGTCAAGCCGGCCGAGGCGGGCCTGCCGAGCGGGCCCCGCCGCCGCACGCCGGGCCTGCGCCGCTCGGAGCTGGCCGCCCTGGCCGGGGTCAGCGTCGAGTACGTCACGCGCCTCGAGCAGGGCCGCGATCGCCACCCGTCGCCGCCGGTGCTCTCCGCGCTCGCGGATGCGCTGCGGCTGACGCCCTCTGAGCGGGTACACCTGCATCGCCTGACCAAGGCCGCGGACCCCGGCTTCACGTGCCGCGGGCCCCGGGCCAGGCCGCCGGCGACCGTGCGGCCGACCGTACGCGCGCTGCTGGACCGGCTCGACCCCGCGCCCGCCGCGATCCTCAACCGGCTCGGCGACCTCGTGGCGCGCACACCCGCGTTCGACGCGCTGGTGCGGCCCCTGGGGCTGCTGGACGCGGCGGTGCCCAACCTGCCGCGGTACGTCCTGGCCGACCCCCGCGCCCGCGCGGCCTTCCCCGACTGGGACCACGTCGCCGACGAGCAGGTCGCGGCGCTCAAGCAGGGCCCGTTCCGCGCCGACGCCGCGGTGGCCGCCCTCGCCGACGAGCTGACCGTGGTCGCGGGCGACGCCTTCACCGCGCGGGTGGGCGCGATCCCCGGCCTGCCCCGCGCGAGCGGCGTGCTGCGGATGGCGCACCCGGCGGGTGCGCTGCGCCTGGCCTACGAGACCCTGGAGCTGCCGGCCGACGACGACCAGAAGCTGCTGGTGTACCTGCCGGCCGACGCGGCCACGGAGGAGGCCCTGGCGCGGCTGACCGCACCGGCGCCGCGCGGGCTGCGGCTGGTTGCCGGGGGTCGATAGACTCCCGCGGATGCAGCCCTACCAGGCCTATCCGCACCCGTACCAGCCTCCGCTGCCACCACCCAAGAAGACCAACGTCGCGCTCATCGTGTCCCTGGCCGTCGGGATCCCGGTGCTGCTGATCCTGTGCTGCGTCGGCGTGTTCGTCGTCGGGCCGATCGTGGGCATCGGCTTCTTCACCAGCAAGGTCGTCGAGGAGCAGGGGCAGCTCAAGGTGGCCGGCGGCGACTGGACGTCCGAGGACGGATCGGTGCACGCCGACATCTCCGACTACGGCACCCTCACCGTCACCTTCGCGGCGCCGCTGGAGAGCGCCATGTGCGGGGCGACCCTCGTGCCGGCCGGCGGGACGGCGTTCACGATCACGTTCCGCTCCGTGCCGTGCGGGCCGGTCACCGGCACCACCGGCCGGTTCGAGGTCAGCGGCGGCGACGGGACGTTCTCCGCCCCCGGCGTCAACGCCGTCGTGCTGCACAAGTAGGCGGGCTTTCGCGAGGGAGCGCTCTCCGGGGCATTGACAGGGTTCCGTGGAAGGGTCATTGTGGCTGTTTGAGAGAGCGCTCTCTCAACTCCGCCGTCACACCCCCGCCACGAAGGAGTCACCCATGGACTGGTCGGTCTCCGCCCCCGGCCATCGATCCGTCGGATTGAACGCAGGAAGACACGGGCCCAGCCGGCGCACGCTGCGCTACGGCATCATCGCGCTCGCGGTGGCCGCCATGCTGTGCGCGTACATCGTCGTCGTCGTCACCCGCGCCAACGCGGCCGAGACCCTGCTGTCGCAGGGCAAGCCGACGACCGCGTCGTCGTCCGAGAGCGCGGCCACCCCCGCCTCCAGCGCGACCGACGGCGACGCCGGCACCCGCTGGTCGAGCGCCTTCACCGTGCCCCAGTGGATCCAGGTCGACCTCGGCTCGCCGCAGGCGATCTCCCGGGTCGGGCTGAACTGGGAGGCGGCGTACGCCACCGCCTTCACCATCCAGACCTCCAACGACGCCACCAACTGGACAAGCGTCTACTCGACCACGTCGGGCACCGGCGGCAGCAACGTCAGCCTGACCGTGTCGGGCACCGGCCGCTACGTCCGGCTCAACGCGACCGCCAAGAGCACCCAGTACGGCATCTCGCTCTGGGAGTTCCAGATCTTCGGCGGCTCGCCGACCACGCCCGGCAGCTGCGGCGCCGCCAACGCCGCGCAGGGCAAGACGGCCACCGCCTCCTCGACCGAGAACGCGGGCACCCCGGCCGCGTCGGCCGTCGACGGCAACGCCGGCACCCGCTGGTCCAGCGCCGCGAGCGACCCGCAGTGGCTGCAGGTCGACCTCGGCTCGGTGCAGTCGGTCTGCGGCGTCACGCTGAACTGGGAGACCGCCTACGCGACGGCGTTCCAGATCCAGACGTCGACCAACGGCACCGCGTGGACCACCATCTACACGACCACGACCGGCACCGGTGGGGTCCAGAACCTCAACGTCACCGGCAGCGGCCGCTACGTGCGGATGAACGGCACCGCCCGGGCCACGCAGTACGGCTACTCGCTGTGGGAGTTCCAGATCCGCGTCGGCGGCGTGCCGTCGACCACGAACGACACCCCCAGCTCGCCGAGCCCGACGCCCAGCACCAACCCGGGCAACTCGGTGCTGCTGTCCTACAAGAAGCCGGCCGTCGCCTCGACCTCGCAGAACGACACCAACTGCAACCCGTGCACCCCCGACAAGGCCTTCGACAACGACCCGGCGAGCCGCTGGGCCACCAGCCCCGACAACGGCTGGGTCGACCCGGGCTGGATCTACGTCGACCTCGGCGCGCAGGCCCACATCACCCAGGTCATCCTGCAGTGGGACCCGGCGTACGCGGTGGCGTACCAGATCCAGACCTCCACCGACGCCGCGAACTGGACGTCGATCTACAGCACCACGACGGGCAAGGGCTTCAAGGAGACCCTGACCGTCAACGGCAACGGCCGCTACGTGCGGATGTACGGCACCCAGCGCTCCAACGGCTACGGCTACTCGCTGTGGGAGTTCAAGGTGTACGGCACCGGCGGCGCCCCGACCCAGCCCCCGGCCCCGCCCGCGGACCCGGTCTTCCCGGCCACCAACCTGGTCTGGAGCGACGAGTTCAACACCGGCACCAACGTCGACACGTCCAAGTGGCACGTCGACCCGGGCACGGGCCAGAACGGTGAGATCCAGTACTACACGAACTCGGAGAACACCAGCATCCAGGGCGGCTCCCTGGTCATCGAGGCCCGCAAGCAGACCGAGGGCGGCCGCGACTACACCTCGGGCCGCATCAACACCAGCACGAGCTTCACCACGCAGTACGGCCGGGTCGAGGCCCGGATCAAGGTGCCGAAGGGCAACGGCCTCTGGCCCGCGTTCTGGATGATGGGCGCCGACTTCCTGCAGGGCCGCCCGTGGCCGTACAACGGCGAGATCGACATCATGGAGATCCTCGGCAAGAGCACCACGGACGTGTACTCGACGCTGCACGCGCCGGCGTACAACGGTGGCGGCGGCTACGGCCAGAAGCTCACCACCGTGGACCTCTCGCTGGACTACCACGTGTACTCGGTCGAGTGGGACAGCAAGCACATGACGTTCCGCGTCGACAACACCGTGATCCTCGTGGCCAACAAGGACACGGTCGAGACGACCCGGGGCCCGTGGGTGTACGACCACCAGTTCTACGTCATCCTCAACCTCGCCGTGGGCGGTGACTTCCCCGGCCCGATCGACGCCACCACGCCGTTCCCGTCGCGGATGTACGTCGACTACGTGCGGGTTTACAAGTAGCAGGTAACTCACCGAACTGGCCGCGGGTGGACGTGACATGCGGATCCGTCCACCCGCGGCTCTCATCGCGACGGGGCACGATCTACCGTGACAACCATGACGGGCACCGACTCGCGACCGCCCACCCTTGAGCAGGTCGCCAACTACGCCGGAGTGTCACGCGCCACGGTCTCCCGGGTCATCAACGGTGTCCAGACCGTCGACCCGGAACTGCGCCGGACGGTCGAGCGGGCCATCGCCGCGACCGGGTACGTGCCGAACCTGGCCGCCCGGTCGCTGGTCACCCGCCGCACGGACTCGATCGCCCTGGTCGTGTCGGAGCCGGAGAACCGCGGGTACTCCACACCGTTCCTGACCCGCATGTTCACCGACCCGTTCCTGGGCCGCGTGACCGCCGGCGCTCAGGAGGTGCTCCGCCCCCTGGGCATCCACCTGGTCATCTTCCTCGCCGACCCGCCCGCGCGCCCGCATCTGCTGCGGTACCTCCGGCAGGGCCACGTCGACGGCGCCCTGCTCATCTCCAGCCACGTCGACGACCCGCTCCCGGCCCAGCTGGTCGAGCTCGGCATCCCGGTCGTCCTCTCCTGCCGCCCGGGCCACCCCGTGACCATCAGCTTCGTCGACGTCGACCAGCGCGCCGGCGTCCAGCTCGCCGTCGACCGCCTGGTCGCCCTCGGCCGCCGCTGCCTGGCCACCGTGACCGGCCCGCTCGACATGCCGGCCGCCCAGGACCGCCTCGCCGCCTTCGAGGAGGCCGTGAAGGCGCACGGCCTCACACCCCGCCACATCGAGGGCGACTTCACCCGCTCCGGCGGCGAGCGCGCCGCGGCCCGCCTGCTGGCCGAGCACCCTTCGGTCGACGGCGTCTTCGTCGCGAACGACCTCATGGCCGACGGCGCGCTGCGCGTCCTGCAGGAGTCGGGGCGCCGGGTGCCGGAGGACATCGCGGTGATCGGCTTCGACGACAGCACGGCGGCGCTGGAGTGCCATCCGCCGCTGACGACGGTGCGCCAGCCGGTCGAGGAGATGGCGGGGGAGATGGCCCAGCTGCTGATGACGAGAATCCGCGAGCCGCAGCGCTCGCCGCGCTCGGTCATCTTCAACCCGGAGCTGATCCTGCGAGCGTCTGCCTAACAGCTCGCCGGCGCTCGCGGTGGGGGAGCGACCGGGGCGTCCGCCGAGGACGGGGGCTCGAGCTGTTCGCGGCGGCGGTACCGTGGGCCGATGCCGCCATCGCCACGCATCCTCGCGGTCTCCTGGGGGTCGATCACCGTCGACGGGTTCGGCGACTTCAAGGACGCCAAGCTCTGGCCCGGCGGCGCCCGCGCATGGGACTGGAACGAGACGGGCACCCGCCACTCCCCCGGCACCCAGCCCGCCGACGTCGAGGAGCTGCTCGACGCCGGCGCGACCGTGGTCGTGCTGTCGCTCGGCATGGAGGAGCGCCTCGGCGTCGCGGACGAGACCCTGGCGCTGCTGCGGGAGCGCGGGGTGCAGGTGCACACGGCCGAGACCGCGGCGGCAGCGGAGCTGTACAACATCCTGGCGGGCACCGCCGCGGTCGGGGGCCTGTTCCACTCGACGTGCTGAGCTGCATCCCTGGCTCGCTGGCGCTCGCGGTGGGGGAGCTTCGCTCCACCCACACCCCCTCAAGATCTACGCCAGCGCACTCTGGCGGCGAACAGGAGCGGTGAGAACGGCGCCGGGCCGTCCGCCGGCCTGTTCGCCTCAGCCCAGGAAGATCGGGTTCGTCAGGGCCACCATCGTGTCGGCCGTCGTCGGGGTCGGTTGCTGGCGGCGGACCTCGGCGCGCACGTAACGCGCGTTGCGGGCCGTGGTCGTCCAGGTCAGCGTGGCCGGGGCGTCGGCCGGCAGTACCGTCGCAAAACGCTGCCCCTGGTCGGTGATCAGGCGGGCCGCGCACCCCGGGGCGCCGCTCACCTGCAGGGTGAGCGTCACCGGGGCGTCGTCGGGCACCCGGAGGCGCTCGCCGATGCCCGCGCTGCGGCCCGCGGCGGTCGCGGTGAAGGCCAGGTCGACCGCGGCCGACTCGGCGATCCAGAGGCGGCCGGCCCGCACACCGTCGAGGATGGCGCGGCGGTCGAGGTCCCCCGCGTACACCACGTTGTGCGGGAGGCCGACGACCTGCGGCTCGCTGTGGGCGTCGCTGTCCCCCACGGCCGGAATCCAGTCCGCGCGCCCCTCCCGCACCGCGGCGACGAGCAGGTTGTCCCAGCCGGCGAGGACGGCCTCGTCGTCAAGCGTCCACGGCCCGTTCCACACCTCGACCGCGTCCAGCCCCGAGTAGCCGAACTTCCACCCGCACGCGACGCACGTGGCGAGCGGGTGGGCCGCGACCGCCAGCCCGCCGGCGCGGTGGATCTGCTGCACGAAGCGCGCGAGCGCGCCGTCGACCGCGCGGTACCGCCAGTCGATCCACGTCCCCGCGGGCAGCCCGAGCGCGGTGTAGTGGCCGTTGCGGGTCGTGACCTCCTCGCCGTCGATGACGAGCAGGTCGGGGCCGGCGAACTCGCCCCAGACGCCGGCCGCGCTCGACGTGTTGTGCTCGGTGGAGACGATGAAGTCGAGCTTCGCCGCCCGGGCCGCGGCCGCGACCTCGGCCGGGGTGCGCCGCCCGTCCGAGTGCACGGTGTGCAGGTGCATGTCGCCGCGGTACCACGCCCGGCCCCGCCCGGTCGCCCGCAGCGGCGCCGGGTTCGGCCGGAACGCGGGCCCGTCGGGCCCGAACTCGAGCTTGACGGTGATGGTCCAGTTCAGCCCCTGCGGGTGCACCGTGTACGGCCCGAGGATGACGTGCCACGTGCCGCGCCGGACGGGCCCGGGCAGGTACCCGGGCGTGGCGTCGGACGCCGAGACGGTGAAGCTCGTGCGGAACCCGCCCGACCAGCCCCGGAACCCGCGCTCGTCGCCGAGCTCGATCCCGTGGTCGTCGAACAGCCCGATGTCGAGCGCGTTGCCGTTCTGCCCGGCCGGGGCGGCCGGACGGTCGTAGGAGTACTCGACAGTGAGCCGGTTGACGCCGGCCGGGATCTCGAGCGGCACGTAGACCCAGTCGGGCGCGCCGTACGGGATGTGCCCGGTGATCGTGCGAGTGACGGGCCCGGCGGTTTCGGCGGACGCGGGAAACGCGACGGGATCCAGCATGACCGCCCCGCCGGCGACCCCGGCCGCGACGCCGGTCTTGACGGTGGTGAGCAGCAGTTGACGACGATCCATGTCCCGCAGCCTGCCGGGCGAGGGTAGCGCTGAGGTGAACGCTGCATTCCTGGCTCGCCGCGCTCGCGGTGGGGGGAGCTTCGCTCCACCCACACCCCCTCGGCGTGCGAGGACCCGGTCTGCTCGTGCGTGAGTGGACCTGGTGACGTGGGCTTGACCTTGTCACTGTGACAAGGCTTTGACTGGCGGCATGGATGCACAGGACGCGCGGCTGGTCGACGCGCTCGGCGCGCACAACTCGTCGGTCCGGCTCAAGGCGGCGCTCGCGGCCGGGACCCGGGGCGATGCCCGGTTCGTGGACGCGCTCGTGGCACGGTGCGCGGTCGAGCCGGACTTCTTCGTGCGCGACATGCTCACGTGGGCGATCACGCGGCTCCCGGCGGCGGTCACCGTGCCGATGGTGTGCGCGGAGCTCCGCTCCGACGCCGCCCAGGCCCGCAGCCAGGCGTTGCACACCCTCTCCAAGATCGGGGACCGCACCGCGTGGCCGGCGATCGGCGTGGAGCTGCTCCGCGACGCCGATGACGGGGTTGCGCGCGCGGCCTGGCGGGCCGCTGTCGTGCTCGTGCCCGAGGAGGCGAAGGGGGCGCTCGCCGCGGAGCTGGGGCGGCAGCTCGGGCGCGGCGGCCGGGAGGTGCGGCTCAGCCTGAGCCGGGCCCTCGTGGCGCTCGGTGACGCCGTCGAGCCGGTACTGCGCGCGGCCGCGGGCCACTCCGAGCCGGGGGTGCGCGCGCACGCCGAAGCCACCGAGCGGCTCCTGCTCGACCCGGACGCCGGGTTCGCGGTGGACGAGGCCCGGCGGGTCTTCGCGCTCGGGCCGGAGCGCGCAGGAGAATAGTGCGTGCTCATTGGTGAGGTGGCGCGGCGGTCCGGGGTGAGTGCCCGCATGCTCCGGCACTACGACTCGCTCGGGCTCGTGCGACCCACCGGGCGTACGGTCGGCGGCTACCGGGAGTACACGCCCGAGGACGTGCGGCGGATCTTCTACGTCGAGGGGCTGCGCTCGCTCGGGCTCTCGCTGCGGCAGATCGGGCGCACGCTCGACGATCCCGGGTTCACCCCCGCCGCGCTCGTCGGGGACCTCGTCCGCCAGAGCGAGGAGCGGCTCGGGCGGGAGCGGGAGCTGCTCGAGCGGCTCCGCACCGTCGACGCCGCCGAGCCCGCCGGCTGGCCCGACGTCGCTCGCATCGTCGAGCTGCTGCACGGGCTCGCCTCGCCGAGTGCGGCGCGGCGGCAGCAGGCCGTGATGGCCCCGGCGGAGGCGGCCGCGGTACCGGCGGAACTGCTGGTCAAGGCCGTGCTCGGCGAGACCGATCCCAATGTCGCCGGGGCGTTGCGGTGGGCGCTCGCCCGGGCCGGCGGTGACGGGGCGGCAAGCCTCGCGCCCGGCCTGGCCGACGCCGACGCCGACGTGCGGCGGCGGGCGGTCGGGGCGCTGGCCGAGCTGGCCGGCGACGAGGCGACCGCGATGCTCACGGGCGCGCTCGGCGACCCGGACGCGGCGATCCGGCGGCGGGCCGCGCTCGCGCTCGGCGCCCGGGGCGTGACGGCGGCGGTACCGACGCTGCTCGGCATGGTGGCCCACGGCCCGAACGACGTCGAGGCGGCCGAGCGGCTGGGCGCGATGGCGCAGAACGATCCGGAGTGGGCCGGGCGGATCATGGCCGCGCTGGCCGGCGAGCTCGCGGACACCCGGGATTCGGCGGTACGTCTCCGGCTCGTCCAGGCGCTCGCCGAGATGCCCGCGGCCCTGGCGCTGCCGCTGCTGCGCGACCTGGCCGAGGACGAGGAGCGACCCGTGGCCCTCCTCGCCTCGGCCCTGGTGAGCGTCCTTACAGCAGGCCACCCATCAGCGGATCGCTGATCGAGGCCTCGCCGTCCTCCACGTGGCCGGCGTACTCCACCGCGAACGCCGTCTCGCCCGGGATCGTGAGGGTGAGGCCGTACCAGCCGTGGCTGCGCTCCAGCCGCACCTGCTCGGTGCGCGTCTCGCCCGCGCGCAGCGTCACGCGCGAGCGGTGGCCGGAGTAGCGGTCCGCGATGTCGAGGTCGGCGCGCTTGGCGCTCTTGTTCGACAGCTCGAGGACGACGCCGTGGTTGTCGTACCGTGCGCGTACCGTCACGCCCGGGTGGCGCGCCCCGGCGGCGAAGCGGCGGAAGAAGCCGTTCGGGCCGTGCACGGACAGGTCGTAGCCCTTGTCCGCGGGCCACACGTCGGTCACCTGCTTGCCGGGCTCGACGGTGTACGTGCGCGGGGCGATCGCCGGGTCGGCCGAGCGCACCTGGTACACGCCGGTCGCGCGGCCGGTGTTGCGGAAGTCCACGGCGAACGCGCCGGCCGAGGGGCGGCCGTCGGCGTGCAGCGCGTAGGGCAGCGCGCGGGCCGCGCGCACCCCGTGCTCCTGGGCCGGCAGCTTGCCGTCGGCCGGCGGCACCGGCACCTGGTCCGGCTGCCGGGTCAGGTCGGCGGGCTTGAGGTCGGCGGTGCCGGGCAGGTCCACGCGGCGCGAGGCGTTCGGCGTCTTGAAGTCGAACGCCGACGTCAGGTCGCCGGCGACGGCGCGGCGCCACGGGGTGATGTTCGACTCGACGAGGTCGGGCCGGCCGCGGCCGAAGCGCCGCTCCAGGAACCGGATGAGCGACGTGTGGTCGAACAGCTCCGAGTTGACCCAGCCGCCGCGCGTCCACGGCGACACGATGATCATCGGTACCCGCACGCCGAGACCGTACGGACCCGCGGGGTGGTCGGGCGAGCCGGGGAAGATCTCGTTCGTGGTCGGCACGGTCGACAGGCCCTCGGCCCGGGTCGCGGGCGGCGTCGGCGGCACGAGGTGGTCGAAGAAGCCGCCCTCCTCGTCGTACGTGACGAACAGCGCCATCTTGCTCCAGACCTCGGGGTGCGCGGCGAGGATGTCGATGACCTGCGAGACGTACCAGGTGCCGTAGTCCGGCTCCCAGTTCGGGTGCTCGGTGTAGGCCTCCGGCGCCACGATCCACGACACCTGGGGGAGCGTCCCGGCCTCGACGTCGGCGCGGAAGTCGGCCAGCAGCGCGTCGGGGCTGCGGCCCTGCCGGTTGACCTCGGTGCCCTGCTTCGCCTTGGCCAGCGGGCTGCCGGGGGCGGCGTTCTGGTACTGGTGGAAGTACAGCAGCGAATTGTCCCCGTAGTTGCCGATGAACGGGTCGCTCGTCCAGCCCCAGTAGCCCTCGGCGGTCAGGCCCAGGCCGACGTCCTGGTACACCTTCCAGGAGACCCCGGCCCGCTCGAGCCGCTCGGGGTAGGTCGACCAGTCGTAGCCGGCCTCGGCGTTGGTGATCACCGGCCCGCCCGCCTTGCCGTCGTTGCCGACCCAGCCGGTCCACATGTGGTACCGGTTGGGGTCGGTCGGCCCGAGCAGCGAGCAGTGGTAGTTGTCGCAGACGGTGAACGCGTCGGCGAGCGCGTACTGGTAGGGCAGGTCCTTGCGCGTGTGGTGCGTCATCGTGGTGACGCCCTTGTTCGGCACCCAGCCGTCGTAGCGCCCGCCGTTCCAGGCCCCGTGGGTGTCGTTCCAGCCGTGCGGCGGGTCGGGCAGGAACGTCTTGCCCATGTCGCGTACCTCGGGCCGGAACGGCAGCACCTCGCCGTCCCCGTCCGGCTGGTGGAACACGCTGCGGCCGTCGGCGAGCTTGGCCGGGTGCGGGTCGGCGTACCCGCGCACGCCGCGCAGGGTGCCGAAGTAGTGGTCGAACGAGCGGTTCTCCTGCATCAGGAAGATGACGTGCTCGACGTCCTCGATCGACCCGTGCCGGTCGTGCGCCGGGATCGACAGCGCCTGCTCGAACGGCAGCGGTACGGCGGCGGCCGCCGCCATCTGCAGAAATGTACGACGATCGACGTTAGCCATGGCCCCGGACGCTACGGCCGGCACATGTACGGCGGGCGCCGCCCGGTTGTGGAGAACGGAAACTCCGCGTTCGCCGGTCAGTCCTCGCGCGCCTCGACGGCGTGCTCGTACCGCAGCAGGGTGTCGACGAACATCTGCTGCTGCGCGGGGCTGAGCGGCGCGAGCGCGTGCCGCCACGCCTGAGCGCCCGGCGACAGCCACTGCGCGATGGCGGGACGGCTCGAGGCGCTGATGTCGATGATCCGGCGGCGGCGGTCGGCGTCGTCCTCGCGCCGCACCAGGACCCCCTTGCGGCTCAGGTCGCTCACGATCAGGCTCACCGTGGTCGGGGCGAGGCGCAGCATCCCGGCCAGCTCCTTGACGGTCAGCGGCCCGTCGAGCAGCAGCAGCGAGAGCATCGACAGGTGCCGCGGCGCGAGGTCGAACGCCCGCAGCTCCTCCGGCACCGGCAGCCGCTTGACCCGGCCGACCAGCCGCGGCATCACCAGGAGCAGGTCCCTGACCGTGTCGTCCGTTGACATCCGCCCATCCTCAAATTATGTTTGATATCAAAGCTTATTTGCCATCAAATCTGTTTCCGGAGGGATGGTATGCCCCACCTCAGTGTTCATGTGCTGGAGCGCGACCTGGCCGGCCGTGAGACCGCCCTGATCGAGAGCCTGACCGAGGCCGTCGTGGCCGTCTACGGGGAGTGGGCCCGAAGCCTCGCGGTCGTGCACCTGATCGGCCTGCCGGCCAACCGATGGGGCATCGGCGGTACACCGGCCGAAGCCCCATCGCCCACCGTCACCTTCGGCATCAAGGAAGGCGCGTTCGCCCGCCCCGACGCCGGCGAGGTCGTCGCGCGCCTCGTCGCCGCCGTGACCGACGCCATCGTCGCCGTCTTCGGCGAACGCGTCCGCGCCGGCGTCACGGTCGAACTCGTCGGCACCCTGCCCGGGCGCACGGGCATCGGCGGAGTCGTCGTCACGCCGTAGCGGGCCGGCGCAGCCGCTCGGCGTGCTCCACGTCGGCCGCGGCGATCCCGGCGGCCCCGCTGCCGCGCAGCACCCAGCGGACGACGACGCCGTCGGGGCCGGACCACTCGCATCGCGATCCTGAACCCGGCCGGGACCGCCTGACGAGGCCGGTCCGCTACCATTCGGCCGTGGTGAAGCCGGTGGTGAGCGACCGATGAGGCACGAGTCGTGACCGGCGAGCCGCGGCTCCTGCTGCTGCACGGGCTGGGCGCGACCGGGGCCGTGTGGTCCGGGTGGGCGCCGCTGCTGGCCCGCCACTGGCCCGGCCGCTGGCTCGCGCCCGACCTGCCCGGGCACGGCGGGGCGGCGGACCTGCCCGAGTACACCTTCGACGCCCTGGCCGCGGCGGTCGGCCCGCTCGTGGACGGCCGCACCGTCGTGCTGGGCCACTCGCTCGGCGGGGCCGTCGGCCTCGCGCTGGCCGCCCGGTTCCCGGTGCGGGCGGTCGTCGGCCTCGGCATCAAGGTCGCCTGGGGCGACGAGGAGCTGGACCGCGCGCGGGCCCTCGCGGGGCGCCCGGTGGCCTGGTACGACACGCGCGAGGAGGCCCTCGCCCGGCACCTGCGGGTGGCGGGCCTGGCGGGTCTCGCCGACGACACGCCGGACGGCATCCGCCAAGAGGACGGCCGGTGGCGGCTCGCCCTCGACCCGCGCGCGTTCGGGGTCGGCGCGCCGGACATGCCCGCGCTGGTCGCGGGGGCGGGCGCGCCGGTCGTGCTGGCCCGGGGCGAGCGCGACCCCATGAACACCGACGAGCAGCTCGCGGCGCTGGGCGTGCCGGTGGTCACCCTCGCCGGGCTCGGGCACAACGCGCACGTGGAGAGCCCGGAGCGGTGCATGACACTGCTGGAGTCGTACCGCTGAGCCGGCGTCAGCCGCTGACGGGGGCGGTGTTGTCGAGCCAGTGCTGCGCGAGGCCGGTGTCGCCGTCGACCGGCCGCCCCCCGCCCCGGCCGCGTCGAAGCCGTGGACGACCGCCTCGTTGAGCATGCTGGACATCCAGAACCGCCCCCCGGACCGCCCGTCCCCCGCGGCGTTGAACACCGCCGCGTCGAGCGACCCCGTCATCGCGCGCCCGTCCGCCGCCGGAGTGCGCCGGCGTAGATCTTGAGGGGGTGTGGGTGGAGCGAAGCTCCCCCACCGCGAGCGCAGCGAGCAGGGATACAGCACCGACGCCGACGTCGCGCTCGTTGTATAGAGGAACCATGCGACTTTCGATCTGGCCGGGCGCCGGCCAGCGGTACGACGAAATCCTGGAAGTGGCCGGGCACGCCGAGGCGACCGGGTGGGACGGCGTCTATGTGGCCGACCACTTCATGCCCAACGCCGGGCCCGGGCGCGACGCCGGCGGGCCGACGCTGGAGTGCGGCACGCTCGTGGCCGCGCTCGGCGCCGCGGTGCCGCGGGTGCGGATCGGCTCCCTGGTGTACGGCAACACGTACCGCCACCCGGCCGTGCTCGCCAACATGGCCGCGACCGCCGACCACGTGACCGGCGGCCGGTTCGTCCTCGGCGTCGGGGCGGGCTGGCAGGTCAACGAGCACGAGCAGTACGGCATCGAGCTGCCCCCGGTGAAGCAGCGCCTGGACCGGTTCGTGGAGGCGCTCGAGGTGCTGCACGGGCTGCTGCGCCGGCCGAGCACCACGTTCGCCGGCGAGTACTACCGGCTCGCCGACGCCGTCTGCAACCCCAAGCCGGTGCAGGACCCGCTGCCGATCCTCATCGGCGGCGGCGGGGAGCGGCGCATGCTGGGGATCGTCGCGCGGTACGCCGACGTGTGGAACACCTGGGGCCGGCCCGACGTCATCGCGCACAAGTCGGCGGTGCTGGACGACTTCTGCGCGCGGGAGGGCCGCGACCCGAAGGCGATCGGGCGCACGGCCCAGGCGCTCGTCGTGGTCGACGGGCCGTTGCCGGAGGCGCACATGCCGGTCATCGGCGGCTCGCCGGCGGCGCTGGCCGACGTGCTCGCCGAGTACCGCGCGAACGGCCTCGACGAGTTCATCGTCCCCGACGGCCTGCTCGGTCAGGGCGTGGACAAGCTCAAGGCGATGGACGCGATCCGCGAAGTCACGGGCTGACGGGCCAAGCCGCAGAAAAGGAAAGCGGGTGCGGTCGGTGAAGGCCGCACGCCGCTCGCTCCCGGTCCCTTCCGCCCACGGACGGCGACAAACGTGGGGGAGGGGGTTTGGGTGGAGCGGAGCTCCCCCAAAGGAACGGGAGCGAAGCGACCACGACTAGCACAGCTAGCACAGCTCGAACGTCAGGACGCGGTAGTTCAGCAGGCCGTTGAGCAGGCACCACTGCAGCGCGTCGCCGCCGGAGAGCATCATCCAGTACTCGCCCGACAGGGGCAGCGGACGGCCGGCGGCGACGAGCGCGGCGATGAACCGGTCGCGCGGGCGGCGCAGCTCCAAATGCGGGGTGAGGTCCACGTCGGCGACCAGTTCGAGGCCGTGCCCGGCCGCGGCCGCGCGGACCTGCTCGACGGTCAGCAGCGAGCCGACCCGCCAGCCGTCGCGGAACTCGGCCAGCCGCCGGGCCTCGCGCGGCGGCGCGTCCGGGGCCCGCGGGGTGAGGAAGTCGTCGCAGACGAGCAGCCGGCCGCCGGGGCGCAGCACGCGGGCCGCCTCGCGGAAGTAGCCGGCCGCGTCGGGGCTGTGCAGGAACGCCTCGATCGAGAACACGACGTCGGCGGTCGCGTGCAGGTCCGCCGGTACGTCCAGATAGTTGCCCTCCCGGCAGCGCACCCGGTCGGCGAGCGCCGCCCCGGCCAGCAGCCGCGTCGCCCCCTCGGCCTGCCTCGGGCTGATCGTGAGCCCCTCGCCCCGGATCGGCGCGCGCAGCGCCAGGTACATCAGGCTGGCCCCCAGCCCGCACCCGAGGTCCACGACCCGCGGCTCCGGCTCGCCCTCGGGCAGCGCGGCCAGGATGAGCTCGTCGACGTGGTGGAACGACTCGGCCCGGCTGGTCACGCCCGGCGCCCAGACAGCGCGGTGGATCGACGCGCCGCCCTGTCCGAGCCGGTCGAACGCGGCCGTGTTCTGGTCGTAGTAGCGGCGGACGGCCTCGGCGTGGGCGGCGATCGTAGCGGTCACACCTCTATGTACTGCCAAAACGCCGGATCGGTTCAACGGATTCGCTGCGTTACGCTGATCGGCGATGAAACAGGGCACTGAAACAACGGCGGAGCAGCGCGTCACGATCCGGGACGTCGCCGCCCAGACCGGCCTGTCGATCGCGACCGTGTCGCGGGTCCTCAACGGCCGGGCCAACGTCGCCCCCGACACCCGCGACCGGGTCCTGCAGGCGATGGGCGGCCTGGGCCGGCGGGCCCCGCGCCGCCGCGGCGCCGGGGTGCCCAAGGCGGACCTGGGCGTCTACGTGCGCTGCCCGTACGTGCTCACCGACTACTTCGGGCTGATCGTCTCGGCGATCACCGAGGCCCTCGACGTGCACGGCATGCACGCGGTCGTCGACGCGGGGGAGTCGGCCTGGCGGCGCACCGGCGTGCTGGCGACGCTCACCGGCTGGCCGCAGGTCACCGGCGCGATCCTGATCCTTCCGCCGGAGCCCGAGGCCGAGCTCGAGCGGCTGCGCGACCGCGGGTTCCCGTTCGTGGTGGTCGACCCGCGCAACGCCCCGCCGCGCAACATCGCGGCCGTGTCGGCGGCCAACTTCGCCGGGGCCCGGCGGCTCATGGCGCACCTGGTCGAGCTCGGGCACCGCCGCGTCGGCGTGCTCGGCGGCCCGCTCGACTGGATGGCGATGAGCGACCGCCTGGCCGGCTTCCACGCGCCGCTGGTCGCCGTGGGCGCGTACCCGGAGCCGGACCTGCTGCGCACCTCGACCGACCCGACCGTGGAGGCCGGCCGGGCGCTGGCGGGTGAGCTGCTCGACCGGCCCGACCGCCCGACCGCCCTGGTCTGTTTCAACGACAAGATGGCCGTGGGCGCCCTGCAGGCCGCGGTGTCGCGGGGCCTGCGGGTGCCGGATGACCTCTCGATCGCCGGCTTCGACGACATCGACGTGAGCCGGGCGACGCACCCGCAGCTGACCACGGTCCGCCAGCCGGTGGGCGAGATGGGCCGCATGGCGGTGTCGCTGCTGAGCCGCATGCTGACCGGTCACGAGCTCGACGCGCTGCACGTCGAGCTGGCCACCGAGCTGGTCGTCCGGGGGTCGACGGGGCCGGCTTGACGTGTGTTACAGAAAATACTTCGGTCAAGAGTCGAAAAAAGTGACAGCGATTCATTGACATGCCTCGGCCCGGGGCGGTTTCCTGGCGGTACCCCCACCACCCCGCCAGTGGAACAGGACACCCGATGCACGCACCCAGACGAGTGCGCCGTTCGATGCTGCTCGCGATCGCGGTCACCGCCGCGACCGTGGCCGGCGTCGGAGCCGTCGCCATGACCACCGCCTCCGCCGCGAGTACCGGCCAGATCACCAGCTCCGCCAACGGCAAGTGCCTCGACGTCACCGACGGCTCCACCGCTGACGGCAACCAGCCGCAGATGTGGACCTGCTACGCCGGCAGCGCCAACCAGGCCTGGACGTTCGCCGACAACGGCTCCGTGCAGGGCCTCGGCAAGTGCCTCGACGTCGTCAGCGGGGCCACCACCGACGGCGCCGTCGTGCACCTGTGGACGTGCTACGACTCGGTCGCCAGCCAGAAGTGGACCCTCAACGCGAGCCACGACCTGATCAACACCAAGTCCGGCAAGTGCCTGGACATCAAGGACAACAACCTCGCCGACGGGGCCAAGCTGCAGATCTGGACCTGCGGCGGCGGCGCCAACCAGAAGTGGAACTTCTCCGGCGCCACCACCCAGCCGACCGCGACGGCCACCGGCGTGCCCAACAACCCGAACAACCCCGACCTCGGCCCGAACGTCACGGTCTTCGACCCGTCGATGTCGCAGGCGAGCATCCAGAGCAAGCTCACGAGCGTCTTCAACGGCCAGGTGAGCAACCAGTTCGGCAGCCAGCGCTACGCGCTGCTGTTCAAGCCGGGCACCTACAACGTCGACGCCAACGTCGGCTTCTACACCCAGGTCGCCGGGCTCGGCCTCACCCCGGACGCGGTCGTCATCAACGGCGCCGTGCACGCCGAGGCCGACTGGTGGCCGGACGGCAGCCAGAACGCGACCCAGAACTTCTGGCGCTCGGCCGAGAACCTCTCCGTCACCCCGACCGGCGGCCTGGACCGCTGGGCGGTGTCGCAGGCGGCCCCGTACCGCCGCATGCACGTGCGCGGCAACCTCGCCCTCTCCGACGGCGGCTGGTCGTCGGGCGGGTTCATCGCCGACAGCAAGATCGACGGGCAGATCCAGTCGGGCACGCAGCAGCAGTGGCTGACCCGCAACTCGGCGATGGGCAGTTGGAACGGCTCCAACTGGAACCAGGTCTTCGTCGGCGACACCGGCGCGCCCGCCAACAGCTTCCCCAGCCCGCCGTACACCACCGTCGGCACCGCCCCGGTCGTGCGCGAGAAGCCGTTCCTGTACGTCGACGCGGCCGGCGCCTACCAGGTGTTCGTGCCCGCGCTGCGCACCAACGCGTCCGGCACCAGCTGGGCGAACGGCAACCCGGCCGGGAGCAGCCTGCCCATCGGCCAGTTCCAGGTCATCAAGCCCGGCGACACCGCCGCGACGATGAACGCGGCCCTGAGCGCGGGCAAGAACCTGCTCGTCACCCCGGGCGTGTACCACCTCAGCGAGACCCTGAACGTGACCCGCGCCGACACGGTGATCCTCGGCCTCGGCCTGGCCACCCTCGTGCCCGACGGCGGGATCACCGCGCTGAAGACCGCGGACGTCGACGGCGTCAAGCTCGCCGGCCTGCTCTTCGACGCGGGTACCACCAACTCGCCCGTCCTCGCCGAGATCGGCCCGTCCGGCTCCACCGCGAGCCACGCCTCCGACCCGACGAGCCTGTCCGACGTGTTCTTCCGCATCGGCGGTGCCGGCGTCGGCAAGGCCACCGTGAGCCTGCGGATCAACAGCAACGACGTGATCGGCGACCACTCGTGGATCTGGCGCGCCGACCACGGCTCCGGCGTCGGCTGGACCACGAACACCGCCCAGAACGGGCTGGTCGTCAACGGCAACAACGTGACGTTCTACGGGCTGTTCGTCGAGCACTACCAGCAGTACCAGACGATTTGGAACGGCAACAACGGCCGCACGTACTTCTACCAGAACGAGATGCCGTACGACGCGCCGAACCAGGCCGCCTACATGAACGGCTCCATGCAGGGCTGGGCCGCGTACAAGGTCGCCGACTCGGTCACCACGCACGAGGCGTGGGGCCTGGGCAGCTACTGCTACTTCAACGTCAACTCGAGCGTCGTCAACGCGCACGCGTTCGAGGTGCCGGCCAAGTCGGGCGTGAGGTTCCACGACATGGTCACCGTGTCGCTGGGCGGCACCGGCACCATCTCGCACGTCATCAACAACACCGGCGCGGCCGTCAACAGCGGTCACCAGGTCGAGTACCTGGTCAGCGGACCGTAAGGAGCCTTGGGCAATGCGACGCATCAGTACCGTCACCTCGACCGCCCTGCTGTCCATCATGGTCGGCGCGGCACCGGCCACGGCGGCGCCGGAGCATCACCGCGGTGAGGTCGTCACCGGCACCTACTCGACCGGCGCGGCGGCGGCGTGGAAGGCGCTGCCGGCGGTCACGGTCGGCGACGGGTCCACTGTGGACGCCGACGCGACAGTGGTGGTCGATCCGAGCCAGATCCGGCAGCGGTACAGCGGAATCGGCTTCTCCCTCGACGAGACAAGCGTCTCGAACCTGTGGAAGCTCACCCCGCAGCAGCGCGAGGACGCCGTCCGGCTCCTCGCCGACCCGCGCACCGGTGCCGGGCTCAACCGCTTCCGGCTCACCATCGGCAGCCCCGACCTCATCGAGCACCTGCCGTTCTGGTCCGAGGACGACCTGCCGGCCGGCGTGGCCGACGACTTCGGGCTCAAGTACTTCTCGATCCAGCGCGACATCGACCTGCACATCGTGGACACCGTCAAGCTCATCCAGAAGTACAACCCGCGCGCCACGTTCTTCGCCTCCGCCTGGAGCGCGCCCGCGTGGATGAAGACCAACGACAAGTTCCTCGGCGAGGTGGCCCTGAAGCCGGGCAGCAGCACCGACTACTACCAGGTCGGCAAGCTGCGCGACGACTGCATCGACGTCTTCGCCCGCTACTACGCGAAGTACGTGGAGGCGTACGCCCGCCACGGCATCCGCGTCGACGCGCTCACCCTGCTCAACGAGCCCGGCATGGACGTGGTGTACCCGGCCATGGACATCAGCGTCGAGCAGCAGCAGAAGCTGTCCGTGGCGATGCAGCGGTACCTGCCGCGGGACGTGGACGTGTACATCCACGACTTCAACTTCTGGGACTGGAAGGACCCGAACAGCACCGAGACCAAGAACTACTACCGCGTCCTGAACGACCCGGCCGCGCGCCGGGCCGCGGACGCGATCGCCTTCCACCCGTACTGGGGCGACCCGGCGGTCATGCGCGACGCCTACGAGCAGACCGGCAAGCCGGTGCACCTGACCGAGACCAGCGACCTGTCGCCGGCCACGATCCTGAGCTACTTCCGGCTCGACGCCAGCTCGTACGTCATGTGGGCCCAGGCGACCGACCAGGACGGCGGCACCCTGCACTGGACCCCGCTGCGCGACAACAACGTGGACTGGGACCAGATCGCGGCGACCACGAAGTGGCCCGACCGGCTGGTGAAGGTCGACACCACGACACGCACGTTCACGGTCCGCGACGAGCTCTACGCCATGGGGCAGTTCGCGAAGTACCTCACCCCGCGGCACACCCGCGTCGAGTCCAGCGCCACGGCGGGCGGGGTCGGCAACGTGGTGTACCGCGACGGCGACGACTTCGTCGCGGTCGTCGGCAACGCCAACGCCACGGCCAAGAAGGTCCGCGTCGTGCTCGCCGGCAAGCAGTTCGTCGAGACCGTGCCCGCGGGCGCCTACGCGACGTTCCGCTGGCACGCCGAGCTGCCCTCGCCGCACGGCAACCACGCCCCGGTGCTGGCCGCGGTGTCGGACGTGGTCGCGGACCAGTACACGACGACCACCTTCCGGCTCAAGGCCACCGACCGCGACCGGGACGCCCTGGCGTACTACGCGGTCGACCTGCCCGACGGCGTGACCGTGGACGCCGCGACCGGCGTCGTGAGCCTGCACCCGACGACGGCGGGCGCCCTGGACCTGAAGTTCCGGGTGACCGACGGCGTCGCGAGCTCCGCGGTTGCGGTGCACGTGACGGTGGCCCCGCACGGGGCGCCGATCGGGGAGAAGGTCGAGGCGGAGGCGTACGTCGCCGAGCACGGCTGGACCGACGGCGGCGCGAACTTCGTGGAGAACAACCCGTCCGCGAGCGGCGGGAAGAACGTCGGGTGGACGGCGGCCGGCAACTGGCTGCAGTACCGCCTGGCGGTGGCCCAGGCCGGAACCTACGACCTGGAGCTGCGGGTCGCCAACGGCACCGGCGCGCCCGCGAACGGCGCGATCACCTTCCGCGACGCCGGTGGCCAGGTCCTGTCGACGGTGTCGGTCCCGGACACCGGCGGCTGGGCGAGCTACCAGTCCGTCCACGCGACGGTGACCGTGCCGGCGGGCGACCAGCTCGTCACGGTCTACTGCGAGACCGGCGGCTTCAACCTGGACTACCTCCGGTTGAGCTGACCTGATGCGCGGCCCCTCCGCGCCCGGCGCTAGAGTCGCACCGGGCGCGGGGGGTCGTGCTCGCTGGAAGGACCCGAACGGATGGCCGCCGTAGTTCAGGCTGACCCCTTCACCGCCGCCACCACCCGCCTGCGTCCCGTCGTCGCCGCGGTCGTCGTGGCGATCACCCTCGCGGCGCTCGGCGCCGGCTTCGGGGCCGTGCTCGGCTGGCTCGGCGCGCCCGACCTGCCCGACGACGCCGCCGCGATCGCCATCGTCGCGCCCGCCGTGCCGGTCGCCGCGGACGGGACCGCCGCGAACGTCGTCGTCGCCGGGCGGCTGGTCGAGCTGTTCGGCTACGAGCACCCCGACGGGCCGTGGACGTGGCTCGTCGGCGACTCCGACTACATCGGCGGGGCCGTCTGGCTCACCACGCCGGGCGGCGACGACCCGGCCACCACGGTGCGCACCATCGGCGACACGCTCGCCGCCGAGGGCTGGCGGGTGACGGCCGGCGGCGACGTCAGCGCGCGCAAGGGGGCGTGGACGCTCGGCGTCTACGAGTGGTCGGACGGTTCGGTCGTGCTCGCGCTCGGCCGCGCCCGGCCCGGGCGGGTGGTGCCGCTGGCGCTGCTCGGGTACGTCGCCGGGCTGGCGGCCGGGTGGCTCGGCGGGCGGCGGTTCGCGGGCGGGCCGACGCCGGCCCGGGTCGCGGGCTGGGCGGGCGTCGCGCTGCTGCTGCCCGGGACCGCCCTGACCACCGTCGCCCTGATCCCGCCGCAGCCGGACGCGCTGTGGGGGTCCTACATGCTCCTGGGCATCCGCGCGCTGTCGACCGCCGGGATCGCCCTGCTGGCCGGCGCGGTCGCCCTCGCGGCCGCGACGCGGGTGCGGCGCAAGGTCAGGCGGGCGTGGGGCCGCCCGTGACACACGGCGTCGCTGGTCAGGCGGCGCCGCTCGTTACTCGCGCCACCTCGCGCAGTACCGCTCCCGCGCCGTCCTCCTTGGCCAGGGCGGCGGCCAGCGCCTGGGCCCGCTCGCGGTAGCGGGGGTCGGTCGTCGCCGCCCTCAGGGCCTCGGCCAGGCGTTCGGCGCGCAGCTTGCGCATCGGGACCGGGCCCGGCGTGACACCGAGGCGGTCCAGGCGCTTCGCCCAGAACGGCTGGTCGACCATGACCGGGATCGGAACCTGCGGCACCCCGGCGCGCAGGGCCGCCGCCGACGTGCCCGCCCCGGCGTGGTGCACGACCGCCGCCATCCGCGGGAACAGCCACTCGTGCGGCACCTCCCCGACGGCGAGGACGTCCTCCGCGTCAGCGGTCAGGCCCGCCCAGCCCGCGCTCACGATCGCGCGCACGCCCGCCGTGCGCGCCGCGGTCACCAGCAGGGCCGAGAGCGCGTCGCGGTCGCGGACCGGCATGCTGCCGAAGCCGATGTACACCGGCGGCGGGCCCGCGGCCAGGAACCGCTCGAGCTCCGGGGCGGGCGCGAAGTCCGGCTCGGGGGCCGGGTGGAGGTAGCCGACGGGGCGGTACCAGGCCGGCCAGTCCGGCGGGGCCGGGACGACGAGAGGGCTGTAGCCGTACAGGATCGGCCATTGCCTTTGTTCGGTCGCCTTGAGCCAGGCCGCCGGGCTCGCCGCGGGCAGGCCCAGCTCGGTGCGCAGCTCGGCGACCACGGAGCGGAAGGGTCGCTGGCCGGCGGTGAGCAGCAGGCGAGCCGCGCGGTAGTTGGCCCAGCCGCCCAGGGACCGGGCGGTCAGCGCCGCGGGCGGGAACTCGCGCGTCGGGGTCAGCGGCTGCAGGTACACGCCGATGCTGGGAATCCCGAGCCCCTCCGCGATCACGGCGGCGAACCAGCTGGGCGGGGTCACGAGCAGCACGTCGGCCGCGCGCGCGGCCTCCAGCATCGCCTCGGCCAGCGGGCGGGCGTTCTCGGCGATCATCTGGTTCACGGCGATGGTCATGCGCGTGAGACCCCGGTCGGCGAAGCGGGTCTGCAGCTGCTCCTGGGCGTCCATCGGCAGCAGGTGGAACCCGAGGCCGTGCCGGCGGATCAGGGGCTCGAAGACGGCGTGGGAGGCGATGGTGACCTCGTGGCCCGCCTCCCGCAGCCGCACGCCGAGCCCGGTGAAAGGGGCGACGTCGCCTCGGCTGCCGATTGCCATGATCGCGACGCGGGCCATCACACCATCATCGTCGCTCGGTCAAGAACCGGCGCTCGTGGTAGACGAGGCGGCCGTCCGGGCCGCCGGTCACGACGCTCGTCACCTCGGCGACCACGACCGTCGAGGCGCCGACCGGCACCCGGTGCAGCGGCACGCAGCGCAGCACCGCCTGGGCGTCGCGCAGCGCCGGCTCGCCGGTCGGCAGCGTGGTCCAGCCCTGCTCCGGGGTGAACCGCGGGCCGCCCGGGCGGGCGAAGTCGTGCGCGAGGCCGGCGTGCGCGGCGCCGAGGAGGTTGACGACCAGGCTCCGCGCGCCCGCGATGACCAGCGCCGAGGGGGAGTCCATCACCGAGAACGACAGGGCGGGCGGGGCCAGGGACACCGACGCGACGCTGGACGCGGTCAGCCCCACCGGGCCGTCCGGGCCGGCCACGGAGATGATCGCGACGCCGGTCGGGTAGCCCCGGAACGCGGCCTTGAACCCGGCCACCACGTCACTGCTCACCGGCACCACGGTAGAACCTCAACCGTGCTTGAGGTCAAGAGCGACTACCATCCCTGGCTCATGAGCGAACCGATCCTGCCCGGGTTCCACCCCGATCCGTCGGTCTGCCGGGCCGGCGAGGAGTACTTCCTGGTCAACTCGTCGTTCGAGTACCTGCCCGGGGTACCGATCTCGGCGAGCCGCGACCTGGTGCACTGGCGGCGCCTCGGGCACGTGCTCGACCGGCCGGACCAGCTGCGGCTCGTCTCGAGCACGGGCAGCGGCGGGATCTTCGCGCCGACCCTGCGGTACCACGGCGGGCGTTTCTGGATGGTCACGACCGACATCGCGCGCGCCTCCGAGGGGCACATCATCGTGTGGGCCGAGGACCCCGCGGGGCCGTGGAGCACCCCGGTGGTCACCCGCGGCGCCGCCGGCATCGACCCCGACCTGGCCTGGGACGAGCGCGGGGACTGCCACCTGACGTGGTCGGCCGGCGGCGAGCGGCCCATCCGGCAGGCGCGGGTGGACCCGGAGACGGGCGCGCTGCTCTCCGCGCCGGTCGCCCTGTGGCCGGGGACGGGGCTCGCCTACCCGGAGGGCCCGCACCTGTACCGCCGCGGCGACTGGTGGTACCTCCTGCTTGCCGAGGGCGGGACCGAGCGCGGCCACGCGGTCACGGTCGCGCGCTCGCGGAGCATCTCCGGCCCGTTCGAGCCGGGCCCGGCCAACCCGATCCTGAGCCACCGCAGCACGACCGACCCGGTGCAGAGCACGGGCCACGCGGATCTCGTCGAGACCTTCGAGGGCGACTGGGCGATGGTGTACCTCGCCGTGCGCCCCCACGGCGCCCCGCCCGGCTGGCACGTCAACGGCCGCGAGACCTTCCTCGCCGGGGTGCGCTGGGAGGACGACTGGCCGGTGGTGGACGAGGGGCGCTATGCGGTGCCCCGCGCCGACACGGCCTTCGCCGACGACTTCGCGGCGCTGGACCCGCGCTGGGTCTCGCCCGGCTGCTACCCGGCGCAGTTCGCGGCGGCCGGCCCCCCGCAGGGCCTGGTGCTGGCGGGCGCCGACGGCGAGGCGGGGCTGCTGGCGACCCGCGCCGTGGACCGCTTCTGGCTCGCGAGCGCCGAGCTGACGCTGGGCGCGGGCCGGCTGGTGCTGCGCCTGGACGAGCGCCACCGGGCGCACGTCGAGCTCGTCGACGGCATGTTCGTGGCCGCCGCGACGGTGGGCCCGTTCACCCAGGAGCTGGCCCGCGTCCCGGCCGCCTCCGCCGTCCCGGCGATCCGGGTCGGCCCGCACCCGGTCGCGAACGGCCCGGCCGCCGGCCCCGACCAGGTGGAGCTCGGCTACGTGGACGCCGGCGGGTTCGTCGCGCTCGCCGGGCTCGACGGGCGCTACCTGGCCACCGAGGTCGCGGGCGGCTTCACCGGCCGCGTGGTGGGCGTGGAGCAGGTCGCGCGGGCGAGCGCGGTGCGGCGCTTCGATTACACCCCGATCAGTCCGGCGTGAAGAGCCCCTGCAGCCCGACGATGATGGCGACGATGCCGAAGACCGCGAGGAGCAGAGCCCGTCCGGTCGGCCCGTCGGCCGCCGGCGACGGCTGGTCCGGACCCCGGCGGCCGGTGAGGCGGTCCCACAGCAGCGCGAGCCCGACGCCGATGCCGACGATCTCGAAGTGGAACACGCGCGGCCCGGCGAGCAGGTGCATGAGCAGGTAGGCGACGCCCACGGCGAGCGCGACGATGCCGACGATCCAGCCGAACGGCGCGGCCCGCTCCGCGAAGCGCGCGAGGTCGTCGCCGACCCGGGGGAGCCGGCGCAGCAACACGATCGCGAGCAGGAAGCCGCCGGCGATGTTGGCCAGGTCGAGCAGCAGCGCCAGAATCACGTCGGCATGCTAACCGCAGATCGCCGGCACCCGCGAAACGGCTGAAATTTACAGCCCTCGACGATGGCGTTCGGCATGGACGGCAAGGTGCACATCGACGCCCTCGACGCCTGAGCCGGCGGTATGGTGCTGCGATGGAACGCATCGCGCTCGTCACCGGGGCGTCGTCGGGCATCGGGAGGGCGACCGCGGCCGCGCTGGCGGCGCGGGGCTATCGGGTGCTCGGCACCAGCCGCGACCCCTCGGCGCAGCGGGCCGACGGCGTCGAGTTCCTCCGGCTCGACCTCGGCGACGACGCGTCGATCGAGGCCCTCGCGGCCGCCGCCGGGCCCGTCGACGTGCTCGTCAACAACGCCGGGGAGAGCCAGTCCGGGCCGTTCGAGGAGCTGCCCGGCGACGCGCTGCGGCGGCTGTTCCAGGTAAACGTGCTCGGCCAGGTCCGCCTCGCCCAGCTGCTGCTGCCCGGCATGCGTGCGCGGCGGTGGGGGCGGGTCGTGATGGTCGGGTCGATGCTCGCCTCGTTCCCGCTGGCGTACCGCTCGTCGTACGTCGCCTCGAAGGCGGCGCTGAAGGGCTTCAGCGACGGGGCGCGGCACGAGTACAGCCCGTTCGGCGTCTGGCTCACCACCGTCGAGCCCGGCTCGATCAGCACCGGGATCAGCGAGCGGCGCACGAAGTACATCGCCGAGGATTCGCCGTTCCGCGCGGACTTCGAGCGGATGCTGGCCGCGCTCGACCGCAACGAGAAGTCCGGCGTCTCGGCCGAGCGGGTCGCCGCGACAATCGTGAAGGCGGTCGAGGCGGCCCGGCCGCGGGCGCACTACGCGGTCGGCAGCAACGCGGCGCTGGTCTTCCCGCTGCGCCGGCTGCTGCCGGCCGGGCTGGTGGCGAAGGCGACGCACCGCCGGCACGACCTGCGCCGCTAGCTTTCGGCAAGGCTCAGGTGGCGCGGCCGGGGCGCAGCCACTACGGAGCGTGCGGGCGGGCCGGTATGGACCTGGCTGCACGACCGGGGTGGGTCCAGGCCTACTCCTGGTCGCGCGTCGTCTGTCAGGATGGGCCGCGTGCCGATGGCGACGAGAGTTCGACGGATGGTGACGGCCGGTGGCGTCGCGGTGACGCTGGCGCTGGCAGGCTGCTCGGGCGACGACGCGCCGGACCCGCGCGGCGCGACCTACACGACCGCGATGCTGCAGGCCGGCGTGCTGGAGCCGGCCGACATCGGCACGGCGTGGAAGCGGCCGGCGCAGACGCCGCCGACGACGAGCGTGACGCCGCTGTGCCCGGGGGTCGCGAAACGGCCGCCGGTGCCCGGCTCGCCCACCGGCGCGGTCGCCGCGTCGATGGCCGACGAGGGCGAGAAGGGCGCGCAGGCGTTCGACCAGCTCGGCCTCGTGTACAAGGACGCGGCCGCGATGGAGGCCGCGTTCACGTCGCTGCAGGACGCGATGGAGGCCTGCCCGCCGAGCGCGTCCCGCTCGGCCGCGCCGCGCGACGACACCAGCGAGGCCGGCTACACCGAGACCGCCGCCATCGACCCACTGGAGTCCGGCGGGTGGAAGGGTTTCGTGACCGTGCGGCACAAGGTGTACGAGCCGACGTACCCGGGCTCGGCCGACGTCGCCGTCGCGGTGGTCGGCCAGGGCAACGCGATAGTCGTGGCCAGTTACGCGGTGTACTGGGTCGGGTCACACAGCGCGGGCCCGGAGTTCGACGCCGACTGGCGCCGCGTCGTCGGCACCGTGCTGAGCCGGGTCGATGCCAAACGCCCCAGCCAGCGCTGAAAATATCTTGGGCGGGCTTTGAACTCTCCGGGCCGCCGCTACGAACAACCCGGTGTGAAGTACACGCAGGCTGAGTCGCGGCGGCGCCCGGGGTGGGCCGTCCGCGCCGCCGTCGCCGGCGCCGGCGCCGTGGCCCTCCTCGGGATCGCCGCCCCCGCCGCGGCCGACGTGTCCGTCACCCCGACCGAGGCCGCGCAGGGCGGCGCCGCCGACCTGACGTTCCGGATCACGAACGACAGCCCGTCGGCTTCGGTCACCGCGATCGACCTGCAGCTGCCCGCGGACGCGCCGATCGCCGAGGTGTACCCGCTGTCCGTGGACGACTGGGCGCCCTCCATGACGAACGTGAAGGTCGACAAGCCGCTGCCGTCGCTGCACGGGTACCAGATCACCGAGGTCACGACGGCGGTGAAGTGGATCGCGATGCCGGACAAGGCCCTGGCGCCCGGCAGGACGACCGAGCTGTACCTGTCGATCGGCCCGCTGCCGGCCGTGGACAAGCTGTTCTTCGGCCTGGTGCTCACGAACTCCGACGGCACCCAGGTGTCCCGCACGGCCCAGGCCGGCGGCCCGGTGCTCGCGCTGAAGCCCGGCGGCCAGGCGGAGCACGCGGGCGCGCACGGCGGCGCGACCGCGGACGCGGCCGACACCGCCGATACGAACGCCGCCGCCGGCGCGCCGTCGGGCGGCCCCTCGTACCTGATGTGGAGCCTCGCCGCGCTGCTGCTGATCGCCGTGATCTGTGTCGTCAGCGTGATATTGCAACAACGGCGCACCCCGGCCCCCGAAAAGCCGGCCGAGGACTCTGTCGAAGACCCGGAAATGGTCTCGACCTCCTGAATTCAGCGCAATGGTTGAGGGGCTTCGGCCTGCCCAAATGCGCTAACTTAGGAACCTTTTTAGAGTTGCTTACTTTCTGCTTGCCCGGTTGACGATGGTCAATCAGCAATTCTAGGTTGAACTCGAATTAAAAGACGAAGGATTGCCCCCAGAGAGGTTCCGTCATGCAGCGAAGGAGCTTTTACGGCGACGAGCCGGATGGCCCGGCTCGCCCGGCCGAGGACGACGAGCGGCCCGCGAAGGCCCGTGGCAAGCGGGCGGTCACCGTCATCGCCGCCGTGATCGCCTTCGTAGCGGGCCTCACGGTGACCCAGATCTCCCAGGCCGCCACGCGGCGGCCGGGCCAGAACACCGGGCCGCGGGCGTGCCCGACCGCCACCGCGAAGGGCCCCGCGACCGGGGCCGCCGGCGGCTCGAGCAAGGCGACCCCGAAGCCGTCGGCCACCTCGAAGCCGCCCGCGAGCGCGGCCGCCGCCGAGGGCGCCGACCCGGCCGCGGGCAACGTTCCGAAGGCCGACCAGACCGCCGGCGACGTCAACGGTGGCACGCAGAACGGCCACCAGGTGACCAACCACGTCGGGGACGGCCAGGTGCAGGGCCGGCCGCGGTGGCGCCGCGTCAACCCGAACTGCCCGACCCCGGCCGCGACCACCGCGACGGGTGGCACCGGCGCCACGGGCGGCACCGGTGGCAATGGCGGGACCGGCGGCGCGACCGCCAACCCCACCGTCGGCAGCAGCACCGGTACGACCCTGGACACGCTGGGCAACGACTGCAGCGACAGCCGGCTCCAGCCGCACATCGGCTTCCAGGACGCGCCGCGCTGCGTGAGCACCGCGTTCGGCGAGGTCAGCAGCCAGGACAAGAACCCGACGCTGCTCATCACCGGCGCGCCGCAGCGGGTCCGGGTCGGCCAGGCGTTCACGCTCCAGGTGAGCACCCGCAACCTCGTCCGCGACCGGTTCCTCGGCGCGGCGGCGGGCGGCTACTACCTCGAGAGCGCGTTCCTCACCGCCGACGGGCTGACCCGCGGCCACTTCCACACCGCGTGCCGCATGCTCGCCACCACGCGCAGCGCCCCGGACCCGACCGTGGCCCCGGCGTTCTTCGTGGCCACCGAGGACAAGGCGGGCAGTTCCCAGCCCGACGTCGTCACCATCAACGTGACCGGCATGCCCACCACCGGTACCGCCCAGTGCGCCTCCTGGGCCGGTGACGGCTCGCACCGGATCCCGATGATGCAGAAGGCCAACGAGATCCCGGCCTTCGACTCGGTCCGGATCACCGTGACCAACTAGCAACACCCCCCTGAACGCGGGCGACGGATGGCAGGGAACGCTGCCGTCCGTCGCCCGCTGTTCGTCAGCGGGCGCGCTGCCACCAGCGGCGTTTGCGCGGCGCGGGCTCGTCGTCGCCGGTGATGCGGGCGATGCACTGCCGGGCGAGGGCGTGGTCGGCCGCGGTGCTCCCCGGCGTGATGAGCATCAGCCGGGCCAGCGACAGCTCGATCGTCACCTCGCGGGGCGCCCGCGCGGCCGCGTCCAGGCGGGCCCGCACCAGGTCGCGGACCTCGGTGCGCACGGCCGGGTCGCGGTAGGCCGCGGTGACGAGCGCGAACAGCGCCGCGTCGGCCACCCAGTCCTCGATGCCGAGCGCGAGGTCGGTGAGGACCGCGCGGCGCGTGGAGCCGGCCCAGGGCTCGTCGGCGGCGTGGCTCAGCAGGCCCAGGCACACCCAGGGCTGCATCAACCGGTACCAGTACATCGGCGTCGACTTCGCCAGGTGCTCCCAGCGCGGCGTGGCCGGCGGCTCCGGCAGGTGGGCCAGGAGCCCGAGCAGGTCCGGAAGGGGCAGCTCGCCGAGCGGCTTGGCCTGCAGGTACCCCGACAGCGGCGACGCCCATGCCTCGCCCCCGACCTCGTGCAGCCGCTCGACCGCCTCCGCCGAGGGGGCCGGCACCGCGGGCACGGGCATGTCGCCGTCGTAGCGCCACACCGCGTACCGGCCGCGGCGCAGCGGCACGCGGATGTCGGGCTCCGGGAACGAGCCGATCTCGGCGCGGAAGTCGCCCATGACCCGCCGGGCCGCGACCATGGCGCTGGCGGGCTCGGCCGCGGACAGCGCGATCCGGATGGAGTTGAGGCGTGCGCCCCCGGCGATGCGGGCCCCGGCGTCGTTGGCCCCGTTGGACACGGCCTCGCTCGGCATCGGTACCCAGTTGAGCCACGGCCGCTGCGACCCGGCGAGCGCGAACAGGACCTCGGTCATCCCGCACGGGTGCGGGTCGTCGTTCACGGCGAGCAGGTCGGCGACGTCGCCGGACTCGCGGAACCGGACCGCCCGGCGCGCCGCGTCGCGGTGCGGGAACTTGGCGTCGCCCGCGAGCCGGCGCAGGTCGGCGTCCGCATCGTCCGTCATCATGGCGCGCACTGTACAACGCGCGATCGGGCTCAGGCGGCGCTGCTGTCCGCCTCCGCGCCCGCGTCCTCGCCGTCGTGCTCGTCGAAGGTCAGGACCTGGCTCAGGCCGGTCATCTCGAACTGCTCGGCGATCACGAGCGGTGCCCGCCGCACGACGTAGCGCACGCCGGTCACCCGGGCGCGCTGCCAGCCGCCCACGATGACGCCCAGCCCGCTGCTGTCCAGGAAGCGCAGCCCGGCGAGGTCGAGCACCACCGCGGCGCGGGCCTCGTCGAGCGCGTCGAACAGGATCGCGCGCAGGTCGTCGGCCGTGTCGTAGTCCAGCTCCCCGTCGACGGCGACCAGTACGGTGCCGCCGGACCGGCCGGTGACGGTGATCTCCAGCGTCGCCCTGTCGTGCTCGTCGCCGATCGTCATCGCCAAGGTCTCCTCAACCGGAAAGGGCCGTCCGCGTCCCAGGGTAAGGCCGTCCGTCCCGGCGCGCTTGCTTTGGACGTGCGGATCCGGGGCGCGTAGGCTCGATATCGACCGCAACGGCCACGGATTGGACAATCGATGAACGCACCGACCGGTGCGCCCGACGCGGCCGCACCCGCGATCGTTGCACTCCTCGACCACGTCGACCAGGGCGTGCTGCTCTGCGACGACGCCGGAACCGTGCTCTACCGCAACGCCGCCGCGGCCGCCCAGCTGCCTGCGGCACATCTCGGTGCGTCGATGCCCGCCGGGCTGGCCGCCCGCCGGGTCGAGCTCGGCGCCGGTCAGGTCGCCTGGTACCTCGAACGGGCGAACGACCACGCGGCATTCCTCGCCACGACCGCGCGGCGCCTCGGCGGCATGCTCAACGCCGACCGGGTGTGCCGGGCCACCGTCGAGCTGGCCGTGTCCTCCTTCGCCGGGTCGGCGCTGCTGGTGCTGCCCACCCGCCGGGGCCGGGCCCGCTGCTGGCACGCGGCCGGCTCCGCGCCGGTACGCCGCGACCAGGTGACCCTCGCCGCGCTGCCCGCCGCCGTGCGCGACACGCTCGACGGCAACCCGGTCGCGCAGCCGTTCCTGTGGCCCGGGGGCACCCCGTTCCTCGGTGGCGCGCCCAACCCGGCCGCGTGGGTGGTGCCGATCCAGGCCGCCGGCGGACCGGCGGCGGCGCTCATCGTCGCCGGGCTCACCGACGTCGACCTCGACGTGCTGCAGGACTTCGCCCAGCGGGTCGGCACCGCGCTGGAGGCCGCGCAGCTCTACGCGCTGCAGTCGCGCGTGGCCGAGACCCTGCAGCAGAGCCTGCTGCCCGAGCCGCCGCCCCCGGTGGGCGGGCTGAGCTGGGGGACCGCCTACCGCCCGGCCCGCTCCACGATGCACATCGGCGGCGACTTCTACGGCGCCCACCCGATCGACGACGGCGCCATGTTCTTCCTCGGCGACGTGTCCGGCAAGGGCGTCGACGCGGCCGTGCTCACCGGGCAGGTGCGCCACAGCCTGCGCGCGCTGCGCCGCGTCGAGGACGACCCGCAGCGGCTGCTGCACGTGCTCAACGACATGCTGCTCGAGGGCCTCGAGAGCACCGGCGAGGGCCGGTTCGCCACCATGGTGCTCGGCACCGCCCAGCCCCGCCCCAGCGGCGGCCTGCGGCTCACCCTGACCGGCGGCGGCCACCTGCCCCCGCTGGTGCTGCGCGCCGACGGCACCGTCGAGGCCGTCGAACTGCGCGGCATGCTCGTCGGCGTCACCGACGATCCCGTGTTCGGCCGGCAGACACTGCACCTGGCCGCCGGCGAGACCTGCCTGCTGTTCACCGACGGCGTGACCGAGGCGCGGGGCGGGCACCGCGGCGACGAGATGTACGGGCTGCGCCGCCTCACCACCGCGCTCTCCGGCTGCTCCGCGATGCCGGCGCCGGCGCTGGCCGAGCGGGTCGAGCAGGTCACGATGGACTGGCTGGGCGGGCGCGAGCACGACGACATCGCGGTGTTCGCGGTGCGGGCCGAGCCGGTGCGCACGGCCCCGCGGCACCTGCACTCCGTACACCACACCACGCGGGCGGCCGTCAGCTCGTGACGGCGTACGACGAGTACCTGAAATGCCTGGCCGACGCCGACGAGGACGGCGCCGTCGACATCGCCGGCGGGCTGCTCGACGACGGGGTCGACCCGGAGCGGGTGCTCCTCGACCTCGTCGCGCCCGCCCAGGAGCAGGTCGGGCAGTGGTGGCAGCGCAACGAGTGGAGCGTCGCCCAGGAGCACGCGGCCACGCACATCAGCGAGCGGGTCGTGGCGGCCGTCGGCAGCATCGCGTCCCGTCGTCGCGCCGCCTCCCGGGGCCGGCTCGTGGTCGCCTGTCTCGACGGGGAGTGGCATGCGCTGCCCGCCCGCCTCGTCGGCGAGGTCCTGCGGCTGCGCGGCTGGCAGATCACCTTCCTCGGCGCGAGCGTGCCGGTGGCGCACCTGGTGTCGTACCTGCACCAGCAGGACGTCGACGCCGTCGCCCTCAGCTGCGCCCTGCCGACCCGCCTGCCGGCCGCCCACCGTGCCGTCCAGGCCTGCCGGCGCGCCGAGGTGCCGCTCATCGTCGGCGGCCGCGGCTTCGGCCCCGACGGCCGCTGGGCCCGCGCGATCGGCGCCCGCTGGGCCCCCGGCGCCGACGGCGCGGCCGACCTGCTCGAAGACCCGGGCGCACTGCTCGCGCCGGCCGCCGAGGCGCTGGCCCACCTCGCCGACGACGAGCACACCGCGCTGCTCAAACGCCGCGGCGACCTCGTGGACGCGGCGGCCGCGGAGCTGCTGCGGGAGTTCCCGCCGATGCGGGAGTACTCGGTCGTCCAGCTCGACGCGACAATGACCGACCTGGCGCACATCGTCGACTTCCTCGCGGCCGCCGTCTACGTCGACGACCCCGAGCTGTTCACGGGATTCCTGGCGTGGACGTCGGAGGTGCTCCACAGCCGTGGCGTGCCCGCGTCCAGCCTGACGATCCCGCTGCGGCAGTACGGCGCGATGCTGTACGACTTCCCCCGGGCCGGCACGATGCTCGCCGCGGGCCTCGCCCAGCTGCCGGCCTAGAGCCGGAAAAGGGCGGCCTTACGGTCGATGGGGCGGCCGTGGCGCGCCTGCCACCGTGATGGGCATGCCGTCCGCCCCCGAACCGGGCCCCGCTGCCACCACCCGCGCCGTGTCGATCTACAGTCTCAGCCCGCGCCTGCCGGCGACCGGTTCGTCGAGCCTCGCCGCGGCGCTCGACCTCGGCTTCCTGCAGCGGTTCGTGCACCACTCGGTAAACCTCTTCCCGAGCGTGTTGCTGGACGCCGAGGCGAAGCCGGCGAAGTTCCGCGGCGGCACGGTCGCGGCCCTCGAACGCCTCCGGACCGTCGTGCTGCGCACCAGCCGCGGCGATCCCGTGCTGATCGTCGAGGCGCACCTGGCCGACACGGCCACCGCCGGCGACATCCTCGCGCACCTGTCGTACATGCACTACGAGCGCGACGAGCTCGCCTACGGCGACGGGCTGCTCCTGGACTGGCTCGCGGTGCGGCTCAAGACCCAGGAGCCGCTGCGCATCGGGTACGCGCACCAGATGGTGTTCGCCGGGGAGTCGCTGACGCACGAGATCATGCACGACGGGCAGCGGCGCGACGGCGCGGTGGAGACGCTCCTGCGCGGTCTCGCCGCCCAGACGTCGGGCCTCGGCGGGCAGGTCGGCGTCCGGCTGCCGGGCCCGCTCAACATCGAGGGCCGCACGTACGTGGCCAACAGCCGCTACGCGACGGTCGTGGCCGGCTGGAGCCCCAGCGTGCAGAACGCGCTGATCTTCGTGGCGCTCACCGTCGTCGCCGCGTTCGGCGTGCTGCGGGGCGCCCGCTCGCTGGCCTTCCACGCCCTCGAACACGACCTGAGCGCGCCCATGACGACGATCGAGGAGGCCCGCGAGCAGCACGCGCGGCTCGCCGCCGACCTCGGCGAGATCCAGCTGGACCTGAGCTTCGGCGTCGAGGCGTACCTCGACAGCGTGCTCATGCCCGACTCGCGCATGGACTCGTTCCGGACCTCCTACCACGAGGTGGTCGGCATCGAGGCCGCCGTCGCCAACACCTCACAGATCGTCGAACGCCTGCGCGCGGTCATCCAGGCGCGCAGCTCGGTCCTGGCCGAGGCGAGCCGCGAACGCGAGGAGCGCCGCGACCGGGTGCTGACCGGCCTGCTGGCCTCGGTGTCGCTGCTGGCGATCCCGTTGACGCTGCTGCTGGCCTTCTTCGGCGTGAGCAGCAGCGACGTCGGCCCCGACCGGTCCATGCTGGACCTCGGGTACTACTGGCCGGTCTATGCGCTGGCCTGGGTCCCGATCGGCGTGATCGTCCTGGTCGGTGTCGTGCTGAGGCGCCGGCTGCGCGAGGCCCGCCCGCGCATGCGCGGCCTGGACCGCTAGGTGCTCAGTTCGCCGGGCAGACCCGCGGTGCGCAGCGTGAGCACGTCGGTCGTGGCGCGCAGCACGGCCAGCACCGCGGGGTCGGCCGCCGCGAACACGGTCGCGTAGTCGCACTCCCCGGCCGCCGCGTCGATCGCGAACGCGAGCCGCGGCCCGTCGAGGGAGAACCGGGCGTCGACGCCGGCCTTGTTCCCGCGCGGATCCTGCCGATGCCACTGCCCATTGAGGTGTACCGCGACCAGCCCGTGCAGCACGAACGTCTCCCCGCCCGCGGCGAGGCGCTGGTAGCACAGCCCGGCCGGCACCCCCTCGGCCCGCAGCAGCGCGGCGAGCAGATGCGACTTGGCGTAACACAGCCCGACCCGGTGCTCGAGCACGTCGGCGGCGCTCACCGTGACCCGCGGGTCCCCGGCGTCGAACGAGTGCCGCACCTCGTCGCGCACGAACTCGTACGCCGCCCGAGCGAACTCCACGTCGCCGGCCCGCCCGGCGCGCAGCCGAGCCGCGGCCGCCCGCACGGCGGGATGGTCGGCCTGCACCACCTCGTCGGCGGCGAGGAACTCCGCGCCCCGATCACCCAACGCCACGGTGGAGACGATACCGCCCGGGCATGATGGGGAGCCGTCCGCCGTCGACCCGGACCGCCCGCGCGGAGGTGCGCGCGGCGCTGCAATGACCTACCCTGGGCAGCGGCCCTGTTGCCGTCGATGGCCCGCGTGCGCCGCGAAGCACGCCCCAATGGTGAGCACCGCCATTCGCGTCCGGACCCCGTCCGAGCTGCGCTCCTCCCGCCGTCCCCGCGCCCACCGCTGCTGGGGACACCTCCTCGCCGCCCCGCTGTGGCCCATGCACGGCGTCAACCTCGGCACCCTCCTGCGCACCTGCGACGCCGTCGGGGCCTGTCTCGTCGTCCCGCGGTACCCCTGGATCGACGAGGCCCTCGCCCGCGGCAACACGCTGCGCCGCCCCGCGTGCGTCCACCGCATCGGCGATCCGCTGCGGTGGCTCGCCGCCGAGCGTGCGGGCGGGAGTCGCATCGTGGGCGTCGAGCTCGCCGAGGAGGCCGTGCGCCTCGCCGACCTGCCCGCCGCGCGCCGGCGCACCGTGATGGTGCTCGGCCACGAGTCGACGGGCATCCCGCCCGAGGCCCTCGACCTGCTCGACGGGGCGGTGGAGATTCCGATGGTGGGCAGCGGCGTGAGCCTGAACGTCGCCGTGGCCGGATCCCTCGTGTTGTACAAACTCGCCGGGCTGCTCTGACGCGGCCGCTCAGCCCGCCGGAGGGGCCGCGAGGACCTCGCGTAGCTTCGCGGCGAACTCCTCCGGCTTGCCGGCGTAGCCGAACTCGCCGCCGAGGAAGCCGCCGTGGTGGCTCGGGAACACGGTGGCCGGCCCGCCCAGGAGGGCGGCCATCGCCTCGGCGGTGCGCGCGGTGTACGTCTGCGCCGACTCCTCGCCCACGCCGATCACGATGCGGGCCGGGGACGCGTTCAGGGCCGCGACATCGGGGCGGTAGTCGGTGACCGCCCACGAGTCCCGCGACAGCAGCGGGTCGTCGCGGGTGCCGTCGTCGGCGGTGGACATGCCGAACATCGCCGGGTCCGGGGCCGGCTGCGCGAAGTACTCCTCCGTGAACTCGCCCCGCCACGAGGTCATGGCGATGAACGCGGCCATGCCCGGGCCGCTGCCGCCGGTCTCGTACGCGTCGTTGAACGCGGCCCGCGCCCGGTCCGCGCCGGCCGCGTCGGGCAGGATCGGGTTGATCGGCGGCTCGTGCGCGACGAGCGTGGCGACGTCGTCCGGGTGGGCGCTCACCCACTCCAGCGCGGTCACCGCGCCGCCGCTGCTGGCGAACACGTCGACCGGGCCGGCGCCGAGGTGCGCGGCGAGCCGGTGCAGGTCGGCGGCCTGCTGCTGCGGCGTGTTGTCGGTCCCGCCGTCGGTGCGGGCGCTGCGGCCCAGGCCGCGCGGGTCGTACGTGACGACGGTGCGGTCCGGGAAGTGCGCGGCGAGCGCGCCGAACCCGTCCGCGGTCATCGGCTGGCCGATCATGAACAGCGGCGGCCGTCCGTCCGCCGGCGGCAGCGGGCCGGTGACGTCGTAGACCAGGTCGGCGCCGGGTACGGCGAGCGTGTGCGTCTGCGTCTGCGTCATGCGCCGAGCCTATTGCCTCCTGGTAGCGTGCGGGCCGGCATCAACTGAAGCGAGGTGCCCCGCCGGCGACGGCGGGGAGAATCGGGAAGCCGGTGAGAATCCGGCACGGGCCCGCCGCGGTGACCGGGGAGCCGCCGCCCACACGTGCACGCGTAGCCACTGGCCCGGAAGGGCTGGGAAGGCGGGCGGAGGGGCGACGATCCGGGAGTCCGAAGACCGGCCTCGCGACCGACGGCCCCGGCCTGTCCCGGGGTGTGAGCGCAGCGGGAGCCTGCCTTGACGCATGACCTGTACGACATCATCAACCGCCGCCGCGACGTGCGCGCCGAGTTCACCGGCGCGCCGGTGCCCGGCGAGGCGCTGGACCGGATCCTGACCGCCGCCCACGCCGCGCCAAGCGTCGGGCTGACGCAGCCGTGGGACTTCATCGTCGTCCGCGACCGCGCGCTGCGCGAGGAGTTCCACGCGCACGTGTCCCGCGAGCGCGACGTGTTCGCCGCGACCCTCGACGCCGAGGCGGCCGCGCGGTTCGCCCGCATCAAGATCGACGGGGTGCTGGAGTCCACGCTCTCGGTCGTGGTCACCTACGATGCGGGGCGCGGCGGCCCCGCGGTGCTGGGCCGCCACGCGATCGCCGACGCCGGGCTGTACTCGGTGTGCCTGGCGATCCAGAACCTCTGGCTCGCGGCCACCGCCGAGGGCCTCGGCCTGGGCTGGGTCTCCTTCTACCGCGAGGAGTTCCTGCGCGGCCTGCTCGGCATTCCGGCCGGCGTACGGCCCGTGGCGTGGCTCTGCCTGGGCCCGGTGAGCCGGAGCCACGACGTGCCCGACCTGGAGCGCCACGGTTGGCGCCGGCGCTCCCCGCTGGACCAGGTCCGGCACGAGGACCGCTGGTAGGGCTCAGACCGGGCGCCAGTCGGGGACCTCGTCCGTCGTCGCGCCGGAGGTGACCTGGGCGTTGCCGGTGCCGTCGGGGCGGATCGTGAAGATGTGCCCCCAGGCCTCGTCGTCGTCCAGGTCGCAGTACGCGATCCGGGTCCCGTCGGGGGACCAGGCCGGCATCGTGTGGTGGGAGTCGCTGCCCGCCCGGGGCCTGGTCACCAGCTTCGCCCGCCCGGCCCCCGACGCCGCGGTGCGGTAGATCCCGCCGCCGTAGCCGCTGCCCACGACGAACCGCCCGAACGCGAGCTGGGTGCCGTCCGGCGACCAGTCCGGGCGGGAGTCGTACACCCCGGCGGCGGGCGCGGTGACCGCCGTCGCCGACAGCGTCACCGGGTCGAGCGCAACCAGGCTGCTGCCGCCGGCGGCCAGGTCGACGGCGTAGGCGATCCTCGTGCCGTCCGGCGACCACACCGGCGTGTGCTCGGCGACGCCGGCGGTGCCGGTCAGGTCCGTCAGGTCGGCGCCGTCGACGTCGATGACGCAGATGTCGGTGTCGCCGCCCGACCAGCACTCGTAGACCAGCCGGGTGCCGTCCGGCGACCAGGCCGGGGCGGACGCCGTACCGCTGAACCGCACGACGGCCAGCCCGCCGCCGTCGGCGTCCATCACCCACAGCTGGTCCGCGCCGGCCCCGTAGCGCCGGAACGCGATGTGCGCGCCGTCGGCGGACCAGGCCGGGTCCCGGTCCTCGACCGCCGGGGAGGCGGTGAGGTCGGTCAGGCCCTTGCCGGAGGAGGTGACCGTGTACACGTCGCCGAGCGCGCCGGCGGCGGCGTCGAAGCGCTGGAACGCCAGGCGGCCGTTGGCTCCGGGGAAGGCCGCGGCGGCGGGGACGGCCGGCAGCGCCGCCACGACGGCGACCGCGACCAGGGTGAGGGTCAGGGCTCGCATCATGCGCGGCACCGTAGCCGCCCGTGACCCGCCCAATACCGGGCAAGTCGGCGCCGGCGCCGAAACCCGACAGGGCCGGCGGGACGGCACGCGCGGCCGGGCCCTGCCATGCTGCCCGCATGCCGAACGTGACCACGCCGGAGCCGGTGACCGAGCCGGACGAGCCGAAACCGGTGCGCCCGCGCCGCCGCCGGTGGCTGCGGCGCCTCGCGGTCCTCGCCGTCGTGCTCGTCGTGGTGGGCCTGGCCCCGACGGTCTGGATCCGCGCGGCGTCCGCCGGGCGCCTCGTCGGGGTCGAGCAGGCCCCGGCGGCCGACGTGGCAATCGTCTTCGGCGCCCAGGTCGCGCCCGGCGGCCAGGACCCGATGACGTTCCTGCGCAACCGGCTCGACAAGGCCGCCGCCCTAATCGTTGCGGGCAAGGTCAAGGCCCTGCTCATCTCCGGCGACGCGCACGGCGGCTCGGGCAACGAGGTCCGGGTGATGGGCGACTACCTCGCCCGGCACGGCGTCGAGCCGTCCCGCGTCGTCGTCGACCCCTACGGCCTGGACACGTACGACACCTGCCGCCGCGCCCGCGACGTCTACGGCGTGACCCGGGCGCTCCTGGTGAGCCAGGACATCCATCTGTACCGTGCGGTGACGCTCTGCCGCCGCGTCGGCATCGACGCCTGGGGCGTGCCGTCCGGGTGCGACGGCTGCCGGACGATCACGATCTGGAAGAACCAGGCCCGCGACGTCGCCGCCGCGTGGAAGGCCGCCTCGGACGCGGTGCGCGGCCGCCCGCCCGCGGTCCAGTCGCCGCCGGACCCGTCCCTGCGCGACGCGGTCGCCGCCCACACGCCGTGACGCGGCGGCCCTAGCGGTCGCTCGGCTCGACGACGACCTTCAGGCCCCGGCGGGCGTTGGCGACCACGAACGCCTCGGCGACCGAGGTCAGCGGGTAGCGGTGGCTCACGAGGTTGCGCACGTCCGCGCGGCCCGCGGCGACCAGGGCGAGCGCCCGCGGGTACACCTCCTTCATCCGCCGCACCATCGCGAACGTCAGGCCCTTGCGCCGGGCGGCCGCGGCCGGGAACGACGACGTGTCGGTGCTCGGGATGCCGCCCAGCACGACCCGGCCGCCGGGGCGCACGACGGTGACGGCGGCCTCGATGGCGGCGTCGGTGCCGGCGATCTCGAAGGCCACGTCGGCGCCGCGGCCGCCGGTGAAGGCGGCCAGTTCGTCGGCGGACGCGGTGGCGTCGAGCACGGTGTCGGCGCCGTAGGCCCGGGCGGCCGCGCGGCGGTGCGGGAGCGGGTCGGTCGCGAGCACCCGGGCGGCCCCGGCGGCCCGGGCCACCTGGATCAGCAGCAGGCCGATCGGGCCGCAGCCCAGGACCGCGACGTCGGCGCCGAGGGGCACGTGGCCCAGGTCGACCGCGTGCACGGCCACGCCCAGTGGTTCCAGCATGGCGCCGTCGGCGTCGGTGAGGGCCTCGGGCAGCGGGTACAGGCGGTCGGTGGGCCACACGAGCCACCGCTGCAAACCGCCGTCGCGCAGACCGTGCCCGGCGAAGACGATGTCGCGGCAGAGGTTGGGGTGCCCGGCCCGGCACAGGTCGCAGCGGTGGCACGGGATCGCCGGGTCGATCGCGACCCGCACGCCGTCCAGCGCGCCGCCGCGGACCACCCCGGCCATCTCGTGGCCGCCGACGATCGGGTGCGCGATGCGGGCGTCGCCGATGCCACCCTCGGCGTACCAGTGCAGGTCCGACCCGCACAGCCCGACCGCGGTCACCTCGACGAGGCTCTCGCCCGGGCCGGGCTCGGGCGTGGGCTCCTCGGCCAGCCGGACGTCGCCGGCGGCGTGCAAGCGCGCGGTGAGATTCACACCGCCACTCTAGGCAGCGGGACGACCAGCGGCGTACCCGTCGCCGGGTCCGGCACCACGAGCACCACGAGCGCCTCGAGCCCGAAGACCGACGACAGCAGCTCGGGCGTGAACACGGCGGCCGGTTCGCCCTGGGCCACGATCCGGCCGTCGCGCATCGCGACCACGTGGCCGGCGTAACGGGCGGCGAGGTTCAGGTCGTGCAGCAGCTGCAGATCGACGGCGCCACCGGGACCTGGCTCGCGCGGATGCGCGAGGAGGCCGGCGGCTACCTGCGCACCGCCCGGGCCGCCCAGCGCGCCGCGACGTAGATCGACGTCACGTGGGTGATCCAGCGCCTGACCAGCGCCGCTCTGCTCGTCGCGGGCGGGCTGCTGGCCGGCGCGGGCTGGGTGAGCGTCGGCGTGGTGGTCACGTTCGTGCTGGCCAGCCGCGACCTGTTCAGCTCGGTGGACGACTTCACGCTCGTCGCGGGGGAGATGCTCGAGTCCCGGGTCGGCCTGGCCCGCCTGCTCGACCTGCTCGACGTGGCCGAGCCGCCGGCCCGCCGCAGCGTCCGCGACCGGGAGGAGCCGGTGGGGCCGCAGGACGCGGGGCTGGTGGCGGAGCGCTCACGCCGATCCGTCGCTACGTCCGCGCTGTCACGGCTTTACGGGAGTGGACGGGGATCGATGGCTGTTGGAAGCGTGGAGTGGTGAACCTCGATCACCACGAAGGGGATGACGGTGAGTAATCCACTACCCAGCCTCGCTCCACACGTCCTGCTCGTCTTCCTGCTGCAGATCTCGCTGCTGCTGCTTGTCGCGCTCGCGCTCGGCCGGCTCGCGGTGCGGCTGCGGCTGCCCGCCCTCGTGGGCGAGCTGCTGACCGGCGTGATCCTCGGCCCGTCGCTGCTGGGCGCGTGGTCGCCCGGGGCGCTGCGGTGGCTCTTCCCGGACGACGCCAGCCAGCTGCACCTCGTCGACGCGGTCGGCCAGATCGGCGTGCTGCTGCTCGTCGGGGTCACCGGCGCCCAGCTCGACACGGCGATGATCCGCCGCCGGGGCCTCACCGGCGTGCGGGTCAGCCTCTCCGGGCTGCTGCTGCCCCTGGCCCTCGGCATCGGCGCCGGGTTCCTGGTGCCGGCCGCGCTGCTGAGCGGCCGGACCGACCGGTGGGTGTTCGCGCTGTTCCTCGGGGTGGCCATGTGCGTCACGGCGATCCCGGTCATCGCCAAGACCCTCGCCGACATGGGGCTGCTGCACCGCGACATCGGGCAGCTGACCCTGGCCGCCGGGTCGGTCGACGACGCCGTCGGCTGGTTCCTGCTCTCGATCGTCGCGGCCGCGGCCACGACCGGGGTCCACGCCGGATCGGTGGTGCTGTCGGTGGTGTACCTCCTGGGCTTCCTCGCCGCCGCCCTGCTGATCGGCCGCCCGCTGGTCCGCCGGGTGATGCGGGTCGCGGGGCGCTCGGCCGAGGGCGGGGTGCGGGTCACCGTCGCCGTGATCCTCGTCCTGCTCGGCGCGGCCGCCACCCAGTCGATGGGGATGGAGGCGCTCTTCGGCGCCTTCGTGGCCGGCATCCTCATCGGGCAGACCCGCGAGCGGCCGGGCGAGCTCGACGCGAAGCCCGGACGTCCACTGTGGACCGACCTGGCGCCGCTGCGGACGGTGGTGCTGTCGGTGCTCGCGCCGGTCTTCCTGGCCACGGCCGGGCTGCGCGTGGACCTGACGGCGCTGGCCGACCCGAAGGTGCTCGTCGCGGGCGTCGTCCTGCTGGTCATCGCGATCGCCGGCAAGTTCGCCGGCGCCTACATCGGCGCACGCGGCAGCCGGCTGTCGCACTGGGAGGCCATCGCGCTCGGGGCCGGGATGAACTCGCGCGGCGTGGTCGAGGTCGTGGTCGCCACCACCGGCCTGCGGCTCGGGGTCCTGTCCGTCGCGACGTACACGGTAATCGTCCTCATCGCCGTCATCACCTCGGTGATGGGCCCGCCGATCCTGCGCCGCGCGATGGCCCGGGTGCAGCTCACCGAGCGGGAACGCGAGCGCGAGCAGGCCCTGTCCGGGGCCCAGGCCTAGGAAGGGCGACCATGGACGGGATCGCGCTGGTGACCGGGGCCGCGCAGGGCATCGGCCGCGCCGTCGCGCTGGCGTTCGCCGCCGACGGCGTCCGGGTGGCGGCGGTCGACCGCGACGCCGGTGGCGTCTCGGAGCTCGCGGCCGGCCACGACGGCATCGCCGCCCACCCCGCCGACGTCAGCTCGGCGGCGGAGGTCGAGGCGGTCGTGGCGGCCGGGCTCGGCGCGATCACCGTCCTGGTCAACGTGGCCGGCGTCCGGCGCGCCGGCCCGGTGTTGGGCTACTCCGACGCCGACCGGGCCGACACGTTCGCGGAAAACGCGACAGGCCTCCGCGACGAGGAGGGGCTGCTGCGGGTCGGCCGGGACTACCGCGTGCGCAGTGGCGAGGGGCTGCGCGCCGGCGTCTACGTGCAGGGCGACCCGGCCGGCCGCGATGGCCACGTCGCGCGGGTCGGCGAGCTGCTCGACGAGCACCGCGAACTCGTCGCCGCCGAGGCAGCGGCGTGACGTCGACCTCGAGGCACTCCGGCGTGGGGCGTGGCATGCCTTCACGGTGACCGGCTCAGGTTGCAGCGTCCGCGGTTCCGGCGGCTCGCACCGTTCGCGGGCCGGTCAGTCGGTGTCGGTCGCGGCGAGGATCGCGAGCCGCCGCCCGCCGGGGGCGACGGTGGCCAGCCCGATGTCCCACGCGACGCCCTGGAACCAGCCGCTCGCGCCGGAGAAGCCGTACCAGTCGCTCGCGAGCGCCGCCGCCTCGACCTCGGCCGCCGTGGCCCCCGCCGGCGCACCGGCCAGCGCGCCGACCGAGCGCCAGGCGGCGAGCCGTCCGTAGGCGCCGTACTCGCCCGCGTTGTACGCCCCGCCGGACGAGGCCGCCACGAACAGCTGCCCCCATGCGTTGCCGGCGGTACCCGAGCCGACCCCGCCCAGCTCCTGCAGGCACTCCAGGCCCAGGGAGCGCAGCGTCGCGGCCACCGCGCCGGGGCGCAGCGGGGCGCCGAGCGCGTACGTGTGCGCCGCCACCGAGCCGTTGGACTCGCCCGCCCAGTTGTCCACGGCCGCCCCGATCGCCGCGGCCGCGTCCGGGGTCGTCGTCTCGCGGACCGGCGCCGCCGGACCGCCCTCCTCCAGCGCGGTCGAATCCTCGTGCGGGATGCTCCCGCCGCGGCCGCTCAGGGTGTAGTGCGGCACCTCCGGCCGCCCCTCCAACGGGGTCAGCGCGGCCGGCAGCCAGGCCAGCGGGTGCTCGCGCCACCACGGCTCGCCGGCCCACCCGACGTCCGCGGCGACCCCGCGCAGCACCAGCTCGTGCATCAGGCACGCCCGCAGCTCGGCGGGCGCCCCGGCCCCCAGGGCCGCGCCCAGGTCAGCGGCGGCGCCGTGGCCGGAGGCGAGCAGGGCGGCCGCGAACCGGACCGTCCGGCCGGCGCCCACGGTGTGCATGAGCCGCACGGCGTCGGCGACCGTGCCGGGGGAGAGGGCGAGCAGCCGCACGACGCGGTCGAAGATGCTGCGGTACTGCCACGGCGCCCGCACATCCTCGCCGCCGTACCGCCGCCACAGCGCGATCCCGAGGTCGACGACGAACGCGGCGTCCCCGGCGGCCACGCGCCGGTCGGCGAGGTGCCACAGCTCGGTGACGTTCTCCTGGCCGGCGATGCCGGCGGCGATGGCGTCCGGATCGTTCTCCACGCCCGGGACTCTAGCGAGGGCTACCAGCGGCCCCGGATCCGGCGGCGGTACAGCAGGACGGCGAACAGCACCGCGGCGAGCCACGCCAGCGGCCGCGCGTGCAGGGCGACGGCGAGGACCCCGGACGCGGTGCCGGCCAGCAGCAGCGCCGCGGGCGTCCCGGCCCGCCGCACGCCGCCGCGGGCCACGGCCGAGCGGTCCCACCGCACGCGCACGGCGAGGGCCACCGAACGCGCCCGGGCGCGCAGTCCCGCCGTCCGGGGCGGGCGCGGAGTCTCGTCGCGCTCCGGCAGGTCCACGTGCACGGACGCGGGGACCGCGGCGTCGAGGCGGGCCGGCAGGTCGCCCGGGAGCCGGAACAGCGCCGGCTCGATCGGCACCCCGACGCCGTCGGGGCCGAGCAGGTTGCGGCCGCCGTCGGGGAAGCGCAGCAGGGCCACGCACTCGTCGTACAGCACCGTGCGCGGGCCCTCCGGGCGCACCACGCTCACCCCGTCGGCGCCGAGCACCAGCACCGTGTCCGGCTCGGCGCGGGAGCGGTGGCGCGTGCCGGTGACCGCGAACCGCGAGCCCGTCGGGGCCGGCTCGAAGCCCGCCGGCGGTCCCAGCCCGAGGCGGGGCGTCATGAGCAGCGCCGAGCGTTCCACGCCCGCCGCCACCGCGCGCACGTCGGCCGCGGTGAGGGCGCGGAGCCCCGCGCGCAGCTCGTCGGCGGTGCCGCCGGACCGGCCGCACAGCAGGTCCGTGGCGCGCTGGGGCAGGAGGCGGGCCTCGGCGTCGGGCCGGTCCAGGGCCGCGAGCCCGTGCTCGCGGACGTGCTCGAGCTCCTCCGGGGCCACGTCGTCGGTGGCGAGGCGGCGGACCTCGGCCAGGAAGCCGTCGCGGACCTCGCGCAGGCGCTCCGGGCGGCCGTCGGCCATCGCCGTGACGCGGGCCTGCGGGCGGCCGTCGGCGGTGTACCCGGCGGTGGCCACGTAGGACAGGCCGCGCTCCTGGCGCAGCTCCCGGAACAGGGCGCGCTCGAGCAGGCGCGCGTACGCGGCCGCGGCGCGGGTGCGGGGTACCGGCGCCTCCAGCACCACCGCGGGTATCGGCTGGGCAAACCAGGCCGGGGTCACCGGCAGCGCCGAGGTCTCGGGCGGCAGCGGGTGGCGCTCGCCGGCGGGCAGGTCGAGGCGCAGCCCGGGCGGGAGGTCGCCGCCGGCGACCCACAGGACCGCGTTCGCCCGGGTGAAGCGGGTCCGGGCCCACTCGGCGACGTCGTCCGCGGTGAGCCGGTGGGTGCCCCACTCCGGCAGCGCGGGGAGGCCGTAGCCGCGGGCGCCGTAGCGGTACAGGGCCAGGGCCACGCCCATGGGCTCGGAGCGGTGCTCGGCCTCGGTCCGCAGGATCTGCCGCTCGACGTCGAGGCGCTCCAGGGGCAGGGCGCGCAGGCCGGCGCAGACCGCGTGCAGGAAGGCGGCGACCGCCTCCGGGCGGCCCTGGGTGACGAACTGGGTCGTCGTCAGGCCGGTCATGCCGTTGGTGTCGTGCTCGAGGCCGCCCTGGTTGTGCAGCGCCAGGTGCTCCACGAGGTGCGTGATGCCGGCGGTCGCCGCGGTCTCGTCGGCCCGCCCGACCCGGAACATCAGCCCGGCGCGCATCGGGCCGGCGTGCGGCGCGAGCAGCACCGGCACGCCGTCGACCTCCGCCGGCCGGACCGGCGCGCTCACCGGGCGTCCCGCCGGGCCTGCCGCACCAGGTCGGGCCACTTCGCCGAGACCTGCTCCCAGCCGTACGGGGCGACGAACGGGCCCAGCGCCTGCAGGTGCGGGCGGGCGGCGGCGATGTGGCCGCCGAGCGAGAACGCGGCGGCGAACGCCGAGTGCGCATTGACCCAGCCGTGGCCGGGCGCGAAGTCCGGATGCAGTACCGTCCGCTCCGCCGCCGCCTCGAGTCGCCGGCGGACGTCGGCGCGCGCGAGGTACTGCCGGATGTCCCGGACGTAGTCCTCCTGCAGCGCCTGCTCCAGCTGGGCGTTCGCCGCGATCGCCCCGCTCAGCGAGCCCGGCTCGGCCCCGGTCAGGCACCGCTCGGCGAAGGCGTGCACCTCCGGGAACGAGCCGCCCCACTTCGGGCACAGGTTCTGCAGCAGCTGGACCTGTGCGCGGTACGGCGTGTCGCAGTGCTCGGCCGCCCGCTCGTACCGCCGCCGCGACTCGTCCGGGCCCAGCGAGAGCGCCCGCGCGGTGGTGATGCGCTCGGTCCACGCCGCCGAGTTGGCCGGGTCGATCGCGACGGCGTCGGCGAGCACGCGCTCGGCCCGCCCGAGGTAGTCCCCGAACACCTTCCACTGCGCCGCCGAGACGTTCCTGGCGTAGGCCGCGGTGCGCGCCTGCCAGCCGATCACGATGAACCGCGCCCCGAGCAGCGTGCGGGCCAGCGCGGAGTCGCGCTGGGCGTCGACGGCCCGCTGCAGGAAGTGCTCGGCGCCGCGCTCGTTGGCGACGAACAGGACCGCGGTGGAGCGGTCGGCCCGGGGCGGGAGGCCGTCGAAGTACGCCTCGACGCCGGCCCAGTCGCCGGCCCGCACGAGGCGGCGCAGCCCGGCGAGGTCGGGGTGCCAGGCGGCGGCGTCCGTGCGCACCGGCCACCACTGGAGCAGTTGCAAGATCACGCGCGGGATCGTACGGCGCCGCCCGCCTCCGTGTCGCTCCCCTTTCCCGGTGGAGGCGGTTCACGAAGGTACGTCGCGCCGGGCCAGCAGGACCGTGTCGTGGCGGTGGTGCGTGCCGGGCGGCGCGGGGGCGGTGCGCGGGCGCGTCCCGGCGGCCTCGACGGTCCAGCCGGCGCCGAGCCGCTCGGCGACGTCGGCCGGGTGGTAGTAGTCCTCGGGGCGGAAGGGCGCCGCATCGGACCCGTCGGTGACGTCGTGCCCGACGTAGAGCAGCCGGCCGCCCGGCGCGACGGCGTCGAGCAGCCCGCGCAGCGCGGCGTCGCCCGGCTCCCGCCCGAGCGGGAAGTACTGCACCGAGACGAGGTCGTACGCGCCCGGCTCCGGCCGTTGCGCGCGCACGTCCGCCCGGGCCCACGTCACCCGGCCCTCGGGGTCGGCCGCGGCGCCGCGCGCGAGCGCCGTCGGGGCGATGTCGACGGCGGTGACCCGCCAGCCCCGTCCGGCCAGCCACAGCGCGTCGCCGCCCTCGCCACAGCCGACGTCGAGCGCCCGCCCCGGCGCGAGCGCGGCGACCTCGGTCACGAGTACCCCGTTGGGGTTGCCACTGAAGAGCCGGTCCTGCGCGCGGTACCGGTCCTCCCACTCCTGCGCGTCCATGCCCCCAGCCTGGGGTCGCGGCCGCCCGGCCGACGAATTTCTTTGCCGGAACGGCAAAGATCCCCAGGCGGCTCCGGACCGGTGCTCGCGTACGTCCACTGTGGACTGTGGACCGGGCCGGCGGAGGTGCGGCCGCCGCAAGGCACAGTGCGCTACTGAATTTCTACCGCGAACCTACCGTCTCAAGATTTTCTCAACCCGGGCATCGGCGCGGGTCCATGCCGGCGCGGGCCGCTAGATTCATCGCCATCCGCGGATCGGCAAGGCAACTCCGGGTTCTCAAGACCATTGGAGGTCACTGTGCCCAGGTTGAGACGGCAGCTCGTGCGAGTCCTCACCCCGCTGCTCATCGCCGGCGCGCTCACGGTGCCGGGTGCGGCGTCCGCGAGCGCGGACCCCGGCCACTGCTGGCGGGCCGGTGCGGGGCCGATCGCCAACACGCCCAACGGTTTCCTGTATCAGATCAACAACATCTGCTCCTCGCGCATAAAGATCAAGATCGTGTTCGCCGACGGCAGCAAGGGGCAGTGCCTGCAGATCGACGGGTACGGATTCCGCTGGTACAACTCGCAACGCGTCTACACGTACTGGTCCGGCGTCAACTGCTAGGAGGGGTCATGAATCTGTCGAGGAAGGTCCTCAGCGGCGTTGCCGTCGCGGCCACCGGTCTGGCGCTGAGCGTGGCCGCGCCGGGCGCCCCGGCCCAGGCGGACCCGGGCACGTGCGGCGTGCGCAACGCCGGTCCGGTGTTCCAGGGGGCCACGGTCTACTACGTGGTGCGCAACCGCTGCGGCTCGGCGCACTCGATGCGGATCACCGTGTCGGACCACCGGCTGTACTGCCAGAACGTCCCGGCCGGCGGGTACGCCGCCTGGACGTCGATCTGGATCGACCCCAACTGGTCGATCCAGGCCTGCTGAGCGCGGGCGCCCGGCCGGTTCGGGGCGGCCGGGCGCCCAGGCCTCAGTCCAGCAGCCGGTGGCTGTTCGTGAAAGGCTTTGCGGCACCCGTGGAGCGGTCCGTAGCCTCCGGTGGTGACGATCGGCCTGGAGCGGGTGCTGCCCGCACGTCTGGGGCGGCCCTTCCGCTGGCTGGTGGGGGCGGTCTGGGCGACCAACCTCGGCGACGGGGTCGCGGTCGCGGCCGGGCCCCTGCTCGTCGCGTCGCTGACCGCCGACCCGTTCCCGGTGGCGCTCGCCGCACTGCTGCGGTGGGCGCCACCGCTGCTGTTCGGGCTGCACGCGGGGGTGCTCTCCGACCGCGTCGACCGGCGCCGGATCGTGCTCGTCGCGCACGCCGCGCGCATCCTGGTGCTCGCCGGGCTGGTCGTCACCGTCGCCACCGGCGTCGTCACGGTCGCCATCGCGCTCGCCGGGCTGGGGCTGCTCGCGACGGCCGAGGTGTTCGCCGACAACACCACGGGGACGATCGCGCCGATGCTCGTACCCCGCGACGACCTCGCCACCGCCAACGCGCGCGTGGCGACCGGGTACATCACCATGAACCAGCTCGCCGGCCCGTCGCTCGGCGCGACGCTCTTCGCCGCCGGGCGCGTGTGGCCGCTGGTGGCCCAGGTCGTGCTGGTCCTGGCCGGGGTGCTGATGCTGCTGCGGATGCCGTCGCTGCCGGCCGGCGGCGAGCGCGTCCCGGGCGGCCTCCGGCGCGACATGGTGGAGGGCTTCCGCTGGACCGTCGCCCACCCCGCGGTCCGCACGCTCGTGCTGACGATCCTGATCTTCAACCTGGCGTTCGGGGCGGCGTGGTCGGTGCTGGTGCTGTACTCCACGCAGCGCCTCGGCCTCGGCCCGGCCGGCTACGGCGTGCTCACCACGATCGGCGCGGCCGGCGGCCTGCTCGGCACCCTGCTGTACGGCCGGCTGACCCGGCACGTGAGCCTCGGCAACATCATGCGCGTGGGCCTGGTCATCGAGACGCTCACCCACCTCGCGCTGGCGCTGACCCGCTCGCCGCTGGTGGCGGGCGCGATCATGTTCATCTTCGGCGCGCACGTGTTCATCTGGGGCACGACGTCGATCACCGTGCGCCAGCGGGCGGTACCGTCACACCTGCAGGGCCGCGTGAACAGCGTCAACACCGTGTGCGTGTTCGGCGGCCTGGTGATCGGCTCGGCCGTCGGCGGGGCGCTCGCGGACCGTTACGGGGTCGCGGCGCCGTTCTGGTTCGCGTTCGCGGGCTCGGCCCTCTTCGTGATCCTGCTGTGGGGCTCGCTGACGCGGATCGCGCACTCAGAGCCCCGGTAGCGTCGGCTGGGCGTCGTACACCGGCCGGTCGTCGTCGTCTCGGCGCACGCCCGGGCTCAGCCGGTGCGGCTCGCGCGCGCCCGGCCCGGTCAGGTGCTCGACGGCCGCGCCGCGCAGCGCGAGCGCGTCGGCGATGAGCATCCGGTGACACTGCGTCCACCGCGTCTCGGCGCACATCACGGCGAGCGGCCCGGGCGCGGCGACCAGCTCGTCGATCGCGGCGCGGAACGCGGCCGTGTCCATGTGGTCGGCGTAGGCCGCGAGCGCGGGCTCGGGCACCGCCGTGTGCCGCGACCCGGCCCGGCGACGGCGCCGGCCGCCGAGGGTGTCGCCCTGCCAGGTGTACCGAATCCCGGCCTTCTCCACCGCGGCGGCGAGCGCCTCCCGCCCGAACTGCGGATGCCGCCGCGACCCGGGCTCCCGCCGCACGTCGACGAGCGTGCCGACCCGCGCCTCGACGAGGATCGCGACGAGCTCCCCGATCGGGCGCGCCCCGTGCCCGACGGTGCAGATCCGCACACTCACGGGTACCAGTATGGGACTCCCGGCGCGCGGGCCCGGTTCGTGGCAGGATGCGAACGAGAGGGAGGTGGCGCCGTGACCGGAGTCCGGGTTCTCGTCGGCACACGCAAGGGTGCGTTCATCCTCAGCGCCGACGGCCGGCGCAACGACTGGAAGGTCGACGGGCCGCACTTCGGCGGCTGGGAGGTCTACCACGTCAACGCCTCGCCCGCCGACCCCGACCGGCTCTACGCCGCGCCGTCCGGCGGCTGGTTCGGGCAGCTGATCCAGCGCTCCGACGACGGCGGCCGCACGTGGGAGCCGGTCGGCAACGACTTCGGCTACGCCGGGAACGTCGGCGAGCACCTGTGGTACGACGGCACGCCCCGGCCCTGGGAGTTCAAGCGCATCTGGCACCTCGAGCCGTCGTGCGACGACCCCGACACCGTCTACGCCGGGGGCGAGGACGCCGCGCTGTACCGCTCGACCGACGGCGGCCGCGAGTGGCAGGAGCTCACGGCGCTGCGCACGCACGAGTCGGGGCCGGGCTGGCAGCCGGGCGCCGGCGGGCTGTGCCTGCACACGATCATCCTCGACCCGGTGCACCGGGACCGGATCTACGTCGCGATCTCGGCCGCGGGCGCGTTCCGCTCCGACGACGCCGGGCAGAGCTGGCGGCCGATCAACCGCGGTCTCGTCTCCGGCCAGATCCCCGACCCCGACGCCGAGGTCGGGCACTGCGTGCACCGCCTCGCCATGCACCCGTCCCGCCCCGACGTGCTGTTCATGCAGAAGCACTGGGACGTCATGCGCACCGACGACGGCGGCGGGTCGTGGCGCGAGGTCAGCGGCAACCTGCCCAGCGACTTCGGCTTCCCGATCGCCGTGCACGCGCACGAGCCCGAGACCGTCTACGTGGTGCCGATCAAGAGCGACTCCGAGCACTACGTGCCGGACGGGCGCCTGCGCGTGTACCGCTCCCGCAGCGGCGGCGACGAGTGGGAACCGCTCACCGCGGGCCTGCCCCAGACCGACTGCTACGTCAACGTGCTGCGCGACGCCATGGCCGTCGACACGCTCGACGAGTGCGGGATCTACTTCGGCACTACCGGCGGGCAGGTGTACCGCTCCGCCGACGCCGGTGACACCTGGGCGCCCATCGTGCGCGACCTGCCGGCCGTGCTCTCGGTCGAGGTGCAGGCGGTACCGTGATCCGGGTCGTGCTGCCCCCGCACCTGCGCGGCCTCGCGAAGGCCGCCCACGAGCTGGAGCTGGACGTGCCCGGCGCGCCAACGCTGGCCGGCGTGCTCGACGCGCTGGAGGAGCGCTACCCGGTCCTGCGCGGCACCATCCGCGACCGCGCGACCGGCACCCGCCGCGCGTTCGTCCGCTTCTACGCCTGCGAAGAGGACCTTTCCAACGAGCCTCCGGATTCGGCACTGCCGGAGCCGGTCGCGGCCGGCCGCGAGCCCCTGCTGATCATCGGCGCGATGGCGGGCGGCTGACGTCCACCTCGCCGCGGCGCGCGCGAAGCCCTGTGGGTGGTGGGCAATGCGGGCAAGACGCTGCCCTGATTGTCGATTCGGGTGCACCGTCGTTCGTACAGAGGGCAGGATGCGGACGAAAGGTGGAACGCGATGCGCGTGTTGATGGACGGCCTCGGACTCGTCGAGGCGCCGCGGTGGCACGACGGCCGGCTGTACTTCTCCGACTGGACCGCCGGCGAGGTGCACGCGGTCGCGACGGACGGCGCGAGTGAGGTCGTCGCGCGGGTGCCGTCGCTGCCGTTGTGCACCGTGTGGCTGCCCGGCGACCGCCTGATCGTCGTGGACTCCCCGAACGGCCGCCTGCTGCGCCGCGAGCCCGGCGGCGACCTCGTCCCGCACGCCGACCTCGGCTTGAAGGGCTGGAACGACATCGCGGCCGACGGCCGGGGCAACGTGTACGTCAACCGCGTCGACTTCAACCCGATGAGCGGCGAGGAGGCGCGGCCGGGCACGGTCTTCCTGGCCCCGCCCGGCGGCCCGGTACGCCAGGTCGCCGACGACATCGCCTTCCCCAACGGCATGGCGGTCACCCCCGACGACACCACGCTGATCGTCGCCGACTCCTACCGGCACCAGCTGGTCGCCTTCGACATAGCCGCGGACGGAGACCTGTCCAACCGCCGCGTCTGGGCCGACCTCGGCGACGGCGTACCCGACGGCATCTGCCTCGACGCGGACGGCGCGGTCTGGTACGCCGACGTGCCCCACCAGCTCTGCGCCCGCGTCGCCGAGGGCGGCCCGGTGCTCCGGACGATCGAGCTGGACCGGGGCGCGTTCGCGTGCGCGCTCGGCGGCACGACCCTGTTCATCACGGCCGCGCAGTGGAACGGCATGACCGCGGCCGAGATGGTGACGCCGGGCAGCGGGCGCGTCCTGGCCGTGGAGGTCGACACGCCGGGCGTGGGGCGCCCCTGAGCGCATACCCGGAGCGGCTCGGCCGTTCGGCCGCGGGAACCGTCCGCGCCGCGCTTACCGTCCGCGCCGGGCGCTTCCTACAGTCACGGGATGGACGCCGCGCGTATCCGCCTCGGCATCGACTTCGGCACGTCGAACACGGTCGCGGCGCTGGCCGGGCCCGACGGGCGCATCCGGGCGCTCGTCGTGGACGGTTCGCCGCTCGTACCGTCGGCGGTCTTCGCGGCCGGCGAGGCGGAGCCGCTCGTGGGCGTCGACGCGGTGCGGGCCGCGGCCGGGAACCCGGCGGCCTTCGAGGGCAACCCGAAGCGGCGCATCGATGACGGTACCGTCTGGCTCGGCGAACGCGACCGCCCCGTCGTCGAGCTCATCGCGGCCGTGCTCGCCCGGGTCGCGGGGGAGGCGCGCCGCGTCGCGGGCGGCGCCGCCGGGGAGACGGTGCTGACCCACCCGGCGACCTGGGGCGGGCCGCGCCTCGCCGTCCTCGCCGAGGCGGCCGCGCGGGCCGGGCTGCCCGCGGTGCGGTTCGTGCCGGAGCCGGTCGCCGCCACCGCGTACTTCGTGTCGGTCCTCGGCGACCCGATCCCTCCCGGCCGCGCGATCGTCGTGTACGACCTCGGCGCCGGCACGTTCGACGTGAGCGTGGTCTGCCGCACGGCGACGGGCTTCAACGTCCTGGCCGCCGACGGCCTGCCGGACGCGGGCGGCCTCGACCTGGACGCGGCGCTCCTGGCCCACCTGCGCACCGCGACCGCCGAAGCCCCCGGCGGCGCGACGGCCGCGGCCTGGCGGCGGCTCGACTGGCCCGAGACCGAGGCCGACCACCGCGCCCGCCGGATGCTGTGGCACGACGCGAAGGCGGCGAAGGAGCAGCTGTCCCGGCACAGCACCGCCACCCTGGACCTGCCGGTGGTGGGCGGCCCGGTGCACGTGACCCGCGAGGAGTTCGAGGCCGTGGCCGGGCCGGTCCTGGCCCGCACCGTGGCGCTCACGCGGGCGGTTCTGCAGCGCGCGGCGGTACCACCGGAGCAGGTCGCCCGCGTCTTCCTCGTCGGCGGGTCGTCGCGCATCCCGCTCGCCGCCACGCTGCTGCACCGCGCGCTCGGGATCGCCCCGACGGTCATCGACCAGCCCGAGCTCGTGGTCGCGGAGGGCGCCCTGCACGCCCGCCCGTCTGTGGTCCAGCCCAGCGCACCGTTGCCGGCCCCGCCGGTGCCGCCCGCGCCGGTACCGCTGCCGGATTCCGTTGCCCAGGGCTCCGGCCGCGTGTGGTGGGCGGCGGTCGCCGTGGTGATCGCGCTCGCGGTCGCCATCGTGTCGGTGGTGTCCTGGAAGACGCTGGCCGCGGGGTCGGGCTCGCCGGCGGGCAACGGGGCCGCATCCCCGGCCGCATCCCCGGCCGCGTCGGCGGCCGCGTCGCTCGTGCGTGCGTCGGCATCGGCGGCCGGCGGCCTTCCGGCCGGCTGGCGGTTGCACGACGACCCGAGCGGCTTCGAGGTCGCGGTGCCCGGCAACCTGAGCGTCACGCAGACGGGGACGCGGCTGCTGTTCGCCGAGCCGTCGCGCACCATGTTCCTGATCGTGGACCAGACGACGACGCCGAAGGCCGACCCGTACACGGACTTCCTGGACAAGGTGAAGGCCAGGAACATGCGGTGCGCGGACGGGTTCGACGGCGGCGGGTACCAGGAGATCGGCATCAACCGCGTGGAGTACAGCCCGCCGCATCGCAACGGCACGCGGCCGGCGGCTCCGGCGGCCGACTGGGAGTACACCTGCGCCCTGGGTGGTGCCCGGTTCCACGTGCGTTACCGGAACTTCGTGACCGGGCCGCACCACGCGTACGCCGTCATCTGGATGACCGCGACGATCGCCTGGGACGGCCTGCGCTCCAGCCTCGACACGGTCCTGTCGTCGTTCACGGCCGCCGACGACTGAGGCTTGCGGCACTACCGTACCGACTGTATATAGTGCACATGTACAGTAGGTACGGAAGGGGCGATGTCAGCGTGCGGGTCGTGTTGTCGAACAGTGCGGGCGTCCCGCTGTACCAGCAGATCAAGGAGCAGGTCGGCACCGCCATTCTCGCGGGCGAGCTCGGCGAGGGCGAGGCGCTGCCGTCCGTGCGGGTCCTCGCACGCGACCTGCGCATCAGCATCATCACGACCACCCGGGCCTACGCCGAGCTGGCCGCCGACGGGTTCATCGCCACCGTGCCCGGCAAGGGCGTGTACGTCCTGCCGCTGGACTCGGCCCTCGTGCGCGAGCAGCTCCTGCGGCAGGTCGAGGACGGGCTCCAGGCCGCGCTGGACGCGTCGCGGCGCGCCGGGCTCGAGCGCGACGAGATCGTGCAGATCCTCGACGGGCTCATCGCGGCCGAGGGGGTCCGGCTGTGAGCGGGGACCTGGCGTTCGCGCTGCGCGGCGTCGGCACCGCCTTGACCGGGCGCTTCGCGCTGCGCGACGTGAGCTTCGAGCTGCCCACCGGCTTCGTCATGGGGCTGATCGGCGCCAACGGGGCCGGCAAGACGACAGCGATCCGGTGCCTGCTCGGGCTGCGGCGGTTCGAGTCCGGCGAGGCCGAGCTGCTGGGCCGGCAGGTGCCGGGGCCGGTCGCCCTGCGCCAGGACATCGGCGTGGTGCTCGACCACACCTACCTCGTCGGCGACTGGCGCCTGAGCGAGGTCGAGCGGACCCTGCGGCCGTTCTACGACCGCTGGGAGAGTCGTCGGTACCGCGAGCTGCTCGACAGCTTCGGCCTCGATCTGCGGGCCCGGGTCAAGGATCTCTCGCGCGGCATGGCGATGAAGCTCATGATCGCCGTGGCCCTCTCGCACCAGGCGCGGCTCCTCGTGTTCGACGAGCCGACCAGCGGGCTGGACCCCGTCGCCCGCGACGAGCTCGTCGGCATCATCGGGGACTTCATGGTCGACGAGCGGCACAGCGTGCTGTTCTCCACGCACATCACGACCGACCTGGACCGCATCGGCGACTACGTGACGATCATCCATGACGGGCGCATCGTGTCGAGCGGTACCAAGGACGCGCTCCTGGACGGGTACCGCATCGTGCGGGGCGGCCCGGACGACCTCGACTCCTGCCTCGGCGTCGAGCTGATCGGGGCGCGGCGCACCGCGGCCGGCGTGCAGGCGCTCGTGCGCGCCGACGAGGCCGGCCTGCTCGATGGGCACGTCCTCGTCGAACCACCGACTCTCGAGGAGATCGCCATCCACATCGGTGCCCCCGCCGCCCGCCGGAGCCTCGTATGAGCGCCGTCGCGCGCGTCGCGCTGCTGGATCTGCGCACGGTCGCGCCGTACCGCCGCCAGGGTCTGCTCATGCTCTTCATCGTGACCGTGCTGCTCTCCACGCGGCCGACGGTGGTGCTGCCGGCGCTCGTGCTGCTGGTCGCCCCGTCGGTCGTCGCCTATCCGTTCAACATCGCCGACAAGGCGGGCCTGGAGACGCTGTACGCGGTGCTGCCGCTGCGCCGCCGCGCGGTGGTCTACGGGCACTACGTCTGGGCGCTGGGCGCCTTCCTGATCACGGGCGCGCTGGGCACGGCGCTGACCCTGATCCTCGCGCGGGCCGAGTCCAAGCCGTTCGGCGCGCACACGCTCGGCGCGGTGCTGGCGGTGTCCTGGGGGATGTTCGCGGTAAACGTGGCGGTCCAGTTCCCGCTGTTCATCCGGTTCGGGTACACCCGCGTCAGTGTGCTGGCCACGGTGCTGCCCCTCGCATTGGTCATGATGGCCGTCATCAAGCTGAACCTGTCCGTCGCGGCGCTTGCCGACTGGGTGCCGATGCTCTGGCCGCTGGGGGCCGCCCTCATCGCCGGGTCGGCCGTGGTGGCCCTGATCCTCGACCGGCGCACGCTTCAGATTCTGTGAATGGTGTACCAGCACAGCGCGCCGGCCCCGCCGGCCGCGACGAACGCGCCGAGCAGCGCGGGCCACGCCGGCCACAGCCGGTGCCGGGCCGCGAGCCAGAGCAGCACGACGACCGGCAGCACCAGCCGGAGCGCCTCGCCGGCGGCGACGCCGCGGAAGAAGTCGTCGCCGGCGGCGAGCAGCCGCCACGGCGGCACGACTGTCGCGAACCACCAGCCCTCCCCGGCCAACGCCCCGCACGCGCCGCCGGCCGCGAGGGCCGCGAGCAACGCGGGCGCCGTCCGCTCCGAACGCGCGGGCGCCGCGGGCGCCGTCCGCTCCGGGCGCGCGGGCGCCGTCCGCTCCGAACGCACGGCCTGGCCGAGCAGCCCGAGCAGCGGCCCGGCGACGAGGGAGCCGGCCAGCCACACCGCCGTCATGAGGGCGACCGACCGCAGCCCCATCAGGTCCGCCGAGCGCCCGTCCTCGAGGGTGCCCCCGCTCCAGCGCCGGCTCACCAGCAGCACGAGCAGGTAGTACACGAGCGTGGCGAGCACCAGCAGCACCGTGGCCTGCACGACGGCCGCCGCCGCCCGTCCGCGGCGCGCCCGGCCAGGAAGGCCGCCAGGCCCCACGCGAACCCGCTGCTGGTGAGCGCGACGAGCACCTGGCCGGCCGCGCCGTCGACGGCGTCGGCGGCGAACGCCAGCAGCCCCAGCCCGGCCGCCACCGCGCCGGAAACCGCCGGCGCACCCCTGGTCATTCGGTCATCGCGGCCACGGCCGTGTCGACGTTCTCGGACAGCAGGTCCGGCAGGAAGCTGATCAGGTCGAGGGTGAAGCGCACCATCCCGTCGGGCGGCGCGGCCACGCGTACCGGGGCGCCCCGGTCGCCGAACGCGGTCACCACGCGGTCCAGGCAGAGCAGCCCCGCGCTGTCGAGGAAGGTCGTCTCGGTGAGGTCGACGACGACGCCGCTGGCGGCGCGCACGCTCATGAGCACGTCGCGCTCCACGAGCGGGGCGGTCGCGTGGTCGATCTCGCCGAGCAGCTGGACGACCTCGCAGCCGCCCGTGGAGTACACCCGGACCTGACGCTCCCCGTCCATGTCACCGCCTCTCGCCGCCGGTGCGGCGTCGCATCAGGACCGTGGTGCCGCTGGTACCGCGGTCGATCACGAGCTCGTCGATGAGGCGCCCGATCAGCGCCAGGCCCCGGCCCCGCTGCAGCGCCGAGCGCGGCGGGCGCCACCGGCCGGTGTCGCTCACCCGCACGGCGACGGTGTCGCCGTCGAGCTGCGCGAGGACGGCCACGCCGCCGCGGGCCTCGTCGAGGCCGTACCCGTGCTCGATCGAGTTCGCCACGGCCTCGGCGGTGGCCAGGACCACGCCGAAGCGGTCGTACTCGCCGACGCCCTGGGCCGCGAGCCACGCGTCGAGGGCCGCGCGGAAGCGCGCGAGGGCGCGCATGCGCGCCGGTACCTCGGCCCGGAACGACGGCGCGTCGGCGTAGTCGAGCGCGAGCAGGCACATGTCGTCGTGGCCGCCGCCGCCCGGCAGCATGGCGTCGCTGAGCTCGGTCGCCAGCGAGCCCAGCGGGGTCTGCCAGTGCTCGGCGGCCGCGGCCGCGAGCCGGTCCAGGCCCTGGTGGAAGCGCTCGCCGCGGCGCTCGACGAGGCCGTCGGTGTAGAGCACCAGCCGCGACCCGCGCGGCACGGTCAGCACCGCCTCGCTGCGCGCCCGCCCGGCCGCCGTCGCGCCCAGCGGCCCGGAGCGCGCCTCCCACAGGAAGCTCGGCACCCCGCCCGGCTCCACGAGCAGCGGCGGCGGGTGCCCGGCGCAGGCGTACCGCAGCTCCCCGCTGTCCAGCGCCAGTTCGGCGTACGCGAGCGTGGTCATCTGCCCGGCCGCGAAGTGCGAGACGAAGTCGTCCATGTGCCGCAGTACGTCGGCCGGCCCGTCGTGCGCGGTGGCGAGGGCGCGCACGGCGCTGCGCAGCTGGCCCATCGCGCTCGCGGCGCGCAGGCCCCGGCCGACCACGTCGCCGACGACGATCCCGACGCTCTCGGCGGAGGTGGCGAAGACGTCGTACCAGTCCCCGCCCACCTCGAGCGTGTGCACCGCGGGCCGGTAGGCGGTCACCACGTGGTAGCGCGGGTCGACCGGCCAGTCGCCGCTGAGCATGCTGCGCTGCAGGGTGTGCGCCACCTCGCGGTCCCGCTCGGCCAGGCGCGCATTGTCCAGCGACAGCCCGGCCCGGTCGGCGAGGTCGGCCAGGAACTCCGGCCCGACGTGCCCCGTCCCGGCCACGTCGCCGCCGGCGAGCAGCAGCGTGCCGAGTATCGCGTTGCGGGCCCGCAGCGGCAGCACCATGGCCCGGTCGCCGTCGGCCGCGATCAGCGGCACCGCGGCCAGGGTCCCGGCCCGCCCGGCCGCGTGCACCGAGGCGAGCACGTCGTTCGGGATCGTCCAGCCGCCGCCCGGCCGCCGGGGCGCGGCCGCCCGCCAGGCCGGCTCCCCGTCCGGGTCGCCGGCGGCGTCGAGGTCGATCTGGGCGTAGGCGGCGACGTCGGGCACGAGCAGCTCCACGAGCCGCGTCGCGCGGCCGGCGAACCCGACCGTCTCGTCGAGGTCGCGGCTGAGCCGGGCCAGGAAGCCCGACTGCCACGCCCGCCGCATCGTCTCCTGCAACAGCCGGATGCGCTCCAGCGCCTGCCCGGCCTGCCGGCCGATGGTGCGCATGAGCTCGATCTCGTCCTCGCCGAACGTGCGCGGGCGCGTGGGCTCGGGCGCGAACACGAACGACACCGCCCCGAGCACCCGCTGGTCGGCGAGCAGGGGCGTGACCAGGCGCAGGCCGCCGTCGTCCTCGGCGTACCGGACGACGTCGAGCAGCGCCGCCGCGCGCGCCTCCGGGGCCTGGTCGTCGAGCGACAGCAGATCCTCGGCGTCGCCGAGCGGGCGCAGCGCCGCCTGCGCCGGGTCGATGAGCCACACCCGGGTCGCGGTCGCCGCGAACGCCTCCTCGCCGACCTGCACGATCGGCTCGACGATCTCCTCGGCGCGCTCGATCGCGGCGCAGCGCACCACCATCTTCTGCAGCAACCGGATCCGCGTGGCGTTGCGCTCGGCGCTGCGGCGCTCCTCGAGCAGCTGCCGCTCGTACGTGCGGCGCTCCTTCGCGTCGAACACCGTCATCCGCACGAGCCCCTGGCTGCCGGCCGGGCCCGCGCGCAGGGCCGCGTTCACGAACGCGTCGAGCTTCGTGCCGTCGGCCTTGCGGAACTCGGCCGCCGCCTCGCGGACCTCGCCCTGCATGTGCAGCAGCGGCGCCAGGTGCGTCTCGTGCCAGATGCGGCTGCCGGGCGCGTAGAACTCGTGCACGCGCCGGCCGGCCAGCTGCTCGCGGCGGTAGCCGGTCCACTGCAGGAACGTGCGGTTCGCGCGCACGATGGTGCCGTCCGGCAGCAGCGTGAGGTACCCGCACGGCGCGCTGTCGTAGAGATCCTCGGCGTTCTCTTCGGGCAGCGGCTCCGCCACGCCTCAGCCCGTCCGGAGGAAACCGCTGATCGCGGCGAAGGTCTCCTCGGGCGCGCTGAGGTTCGGGCAGTGGCCGGTCGCGTCGAGCACGACCAGCGTGCTGCCGGGGATGTTGGCGTTGCAGTACGCGCCCACCTCACGCGGCGCGATGACGTCCTCGGAGCACTGCAGGATCAGCGTCGGCACGCTCACCTTGCCCAGGTCCGCGCGGTTGTCGGACCGGAACGTCACCTCGGCGAACTGCCGCGCGATGGCCGGATCGGTGCGGCAGAAGCTGTTCGTGAGCTCCTCGCCGAGGTCCGGGCGGCCGGCGCTGCCCATGACGACCGGGGCCATCGCCGTGGACCAGCCGAGATAGTTGCTGTCGAGGCTTTCGAGCAGCTCGTCGATCTCGTTCGCGCTGAAGCCCCCGTAGTAGCCCTCGTCGTCGATGTACCGCGGGGAAGGCCCGACGAGCACGAGCCCGGAGAACCGGTCCGGCTCGGCGTTCGCGGCCAGCAGGCCCATCATCGCGGCGACGGAGTGCCCGACGAACACGACCCCGTGCAGGTCGAGTTCGTGGAGGAGCTCCAGCAGATCGTCGGCGTAGCCGCCGAGGGTGGAGTACCGCTGCGGGTCGAAGGCCTTCAGGTCGGAGCCGCCGGCGCCGACGTGGTCGAAGAGCACGACGCGGTGTTCGCCGGCGAAGCGGGGCGCGACGAACCGCCACATGTTCTGGTCGCAGCCGAAGCCGTGCGCGAACACGATCGCCGGGGCGGCGGCGTTCTCGGGGCCGAGGAGCCGCACGTTGTTCCGCAGCACTGCGCTCACGGCCAGTGACGTTACTAGTGCCCGACGTGCGCGAACAAGGGGTCGGGCGGCTATTCCCCGCCTTCGGGGCGGCGGCGGTCATCTCCGCCGGGCGAGGCGGTCGGGCCGCGACTCGAAGACCGTTGCAGGGCAAGGACGGTCAACTAGGAGGAGGCACCATGAGTGAACTCGTGGCGATCGGCTATCCCGACCTGGCCACCGCGAACTCGGCCCGGGAAAGGATCATCGAGCTGCAGCGCCAGGGGCTGATCACCGTGCGCGACGCCGCGGTGGTCGAGGCCGGCCGCGACGGCAAGGTCAAGCTGCACCAGTCGACGAGCATGGCCGGCGTCGGGGCGGCCGGCGGGGCGCTGTGGGGCGGCCTCATCGGCCTGCTGTTCTTCGCCCCGTTCATCGGCATGGCGGTCGGCGCGGCCGCGGGCGGCGTCGCCGGCAAGTTCACCGACACCGGGGTGGACGACAAGTTCATGAAGGACGTCGGGTCGGCGCTCGAGCCCGGCAACGCGGCCCTGTTCCTGCTCGTCGACCAGATCACCGTCGACAAGGTCGTGGCGGAGATGGAGCCGTACCACCTCGGCGGCCGCCTCCTGCACAGCTCGCTCAGCAACGAGGCCGAGCAACGCCTGCGCGACGCGCTCGAGGCGGCCCGCCTGGCGCGGGTCTGACCGTTCGGCGGCCCCGGACCGGCGGTGTCCGATCCGGGGTTCGCCGATCGTCGTGATGGCGTGACCGTCATCGCCGTGTTCTTCCTCAACGGCCTCACGCTGTCGACGTACATCGTGCGGGCCCCTTCGTTCAAGGCCGGGTACCACCTCACCGACGGCCGCTTCGGCCTCGCCGGCCTGCTGTTCGCGCTCGCCGCCATCGCGTGCATGCAGCTCGTCGGCCCGCTCACCGCCCGCGTCGGCGCCCGGGCGATCCTGCGGGTCACCCTCGCCGTCATGCCGGTGCTGCTGGCCGGCCTCGCCGTCGCGCCCGGCCCGTGGTGGTTCACCGCCGGCACGGCGCTGCTCGGCGCGGTCCACGGCACCACCGACGCCGCGATGAACGCGCTCGCGGTCGCCGTCGAGCGCGGGGCGGGCCGGCCCATCCTCAACGGCTGCCACGCCGGCTGGAGCATCAGCGCGGTCGTGGCCTCGCTGTCCACGGCCGTCCTGGCCCACGCGGGCGTGTCGCTGGCCGTGCACGCGGTCACGGCGGGCGCTCTGCTCCTGGCCGCCGGTCTGGTACTCGGCCCACGCCTGCCGGACCCGCCGGGCGCCGCGGCGCCGTCGTCCCCGCGGGCCGCCTGGAGCCGCCCGCTGCTCGTGCTCGGCCTGACCGCGACGGCGCTCATGATCTGCGAGGGCGGCGCGCTCGGCTGGGGCGGCATCTTCCTGCACGACGTGCGGCACGCGACGCTCGGCCTTGCCGCGATGGGGATCACCGCGTACACCGGCGGCCAGACCCTCGGGCGGCTCACCGGCGACCGGCTCACCGCCCGCTGGGGGCCCGGCCCGCTGTTCCGCCTCGGCGTCGCCGTCGCCGCGACCGGCCTCGCGACCGCGGTGCTGGCCCCGCACCCGGGCGCCGCGGTGGCGGGGTTCGCCCTGACCGGCCTCGGCTCGTCGGTGCTGATCCCGCTCACCTTCAGCGCGGTGGGACGGCTGCCCGGCCCCGAGCCCGCGGTGCTCGTCGCCCGGCTGACCACCTTCATGTACGCCGGCATCCTGCTCGGGCCGGCGCTGATCGGCTGGTCGGCGGAGTTCGTCGGGCTGGCCGCCACGATGACGGCCCTGGTACCGCTGCTGCTCAGCGCCGCCTACGGATCTTTGAGTCTGCGTTAAGTGTTGCTTAGATCGGGGCCTGCGCGGTTCCGCCGCCGAGATGTTCTCGTTACGTTTGCTCCAGCCGGCCGGCAGTCGCCGCCCACCCCCTGGGCGGCCCGGGCCGGCGCCGCCGAGTCGTACGAAGGGCCTGGGAGCAGGCGCGACGCACGAGCCGGGGACCCACTTGGGGCTCGCCCCGTGGGGTGAATCCGCGCCCGTCAAGGTCGCGGTAGGGCGCACCTTCCTCCCGCCCGAACCCGTCAGCTAACCCGGTAGGCGGTCCGGAAGAAGGACGCTGCCGTGTTCAACGGACGAACGGCACTGCGCTCGCTCCTCATCGGGGTGGCGGTCGCGGCGATGGTCGCGCCGGCGTGTGCCGCACACGCCGACCCGACCCATGACGAGCTGCAGGCCCAGATCGACCAGGGCAACCGGGACCTCGAGCTCGTCGTCGAGCAGTACAACAAGATCAACGGCGATCTGGAGGCCACCCAGGCCTCGATCAAGCAGCTGGAGGCCGACCTCCAGCCGCTGCAGGCGAGCATGGACGCGGCCCGCGCCACCGCCGGCCAGATCGCGGTCAACGCCTACAAGACCGGTGGCAACCTCAACACCTGGTCGCTGATGCTCGGCGCCAGCTCCTCGGACGGGTTCTTCGACCGGGTCGGCACGCTGCAGCAGATATCCCGCAACCAGCAGGCGGACCTCGCCAAGTACACGACCGCGAAGTCCGGCGTCGACACCGAGCAGAAGCGCCTCAACGAGACCCTGGCGGCGCAGAGCCGGCAGAAGGCCGACATCGAGGGGCGGCGCAAGCAGATCGAGGGCAACATCGCCAAGCTCGACGAGATGCAGCGCAAGGCCGACGCCGCCGCGGCGGCCGCGGCCGCCAAGGCCAAGACGCCGACGAAGACCACGGCGTCGAACTCGAACCCGGGTCCGCCGCCGGCCGTCTCCGGCGCGGCGGGCAAGGCGGTCAACTACGCGTGGGCCCAGCTCGGCAAGAAGTACGTCTTCGGCGCCGCCGGCCCGAACACCTTCGACTGCTCCGGCCTGACCATGATGGCGTGGAACGCGGCCGGCGTCTCGCTGCCGCACAACGCCGCGCAGCAGTGGGGCAAGGTCCGGCACATCACGCGGAGCCAGCTGGCCCCGGGCGACCTGGTGTTCTACAACGGCCTCGGGCACGTGGGCATCTACATCGGCAACAACCAGATCATCCACGCGCCGAACAGCCGGACCGTGGTGAAGGTGGCCCCCATCGACATCGACTCGCTGTACGGCTACGGCCGCCCCTGACGGGTCGCATGTCACCACCGCAGCGGACCCCCGCTCCACCCCGGGAGGGATGACGAGCGGGGGGCCGTCCGGGCGCGCCCGGAGCCCCGATGGGCCTCCCCGCCTGCCGCTCAGGCGCCGAGGTGGCCCTCGCAGGTGCCGTCGGTGGACTTGGTGCCGTCGGGGCAGACCGAGTTCACCCACGACGTGCCGCCGAGGCGGGCGCCGGCCAGCCGGGCGCCGCGCAGGTTGGAGGCCTCGAACGTGGCCCCGGTCAGGTCGGCGCCGCGCAGGTCGGCCGCGGCCAGGTCGGTGCGCAGGAACGACACCGCGCGCAGGTCGGCGTCGCGCAGGGTCGCGTTCTGCAGGCCGACGTCGGTCAGTGAGCTGTCGCGCAGTACCGCGCCGCCCAGGTCGGCCCGGGTCAGCTTCACCTGGCTCAGCTGCGCCGAGCGGGCCGTGGCGCGGCTCAGGTCGGCGCCGTAGAGGTCGGCGCTCGTGATGGCCGCGTCCTGCAGCGTGGCCCGGTGCAGGTTGGCGCAGCGCAGCGGGCGGTCCAGGTCGAAGGCGGTGACCGTCCGGCCGCTGAGGTCGGCGGCGCTCGGGGTGGTGCAGCGGGGGCCGTGCGCCGGGTCCGGGCCGCCGCCGCCGTACCAGGTCAGGGCGGCCGCGGCGAGCCCGAGGCCGATGATCGACAGCCCGCCGACGGTCCGCGCGGTCGGCATGACTCGATCTTCCGCGCGTCCGGGCGGTGTGCCGGGTGAGCGGATGGGTTACCTTCCGGCAATGACGAAAGCGCTGGTGCTCGGCGGCGGCGGGATGACCGGTATCGCCTGGGAGTTCGGAGTCCTCGGCGGGCTGGCGCGCGCCGGGGTGGGAGTCGGCGACGCGGACCTCGTCGTGGGTACGTCCGCCGGTTCGGTGGTGGGCACCGTCGTGGCCGCCGGGATCTCCCTCGACGACGCGGTCGCCGCCCAGACCGCCGCCCCGGACCGCCCGGCCCCGGCCGTCGACATCGCGCCGGCCATCGCCGCGTTCGCGCTGCTCGCCGACCGGTCCCGCCCCCGCGCCGAGATCATCGCCGAGATCGGCGCGATGGCCCTGGCCGCGCCGACCGGCGACGAGCAGGCCCACGTCGCGCGCCTCGCCGCCCAGCTGCCGGTCGCCGACTGGCCCGACCGGGCCCTGCGCATCACCGCGGTGGACACCGACGGCGGCCGGTCCGCCGTGTTCGATCGTTCCGCGGGTGTACCCCTCCCGCTCGCCGTCGCCGCCAGCTGCGCGGTCCCGTGCGTGTTTCCGCCGGTCACCATCGACGGCCGGCGGTACATGGACGGCGGGGTGCGCTCGGGCACGAACGCGGACCTCGCCGAGGGTGCCGGCGCGCTGCTCGTCATCGCGCCCGTCGGCGGCCTGATCCGCCCGCTCATCGACCGCGAGATCGCCGCCACCGGCGCGGCGCGCAGCCTGGTGATCGAGCCCGACGACGCCGCGCTCGAGGCCTTCGGCCCCAACGTGCTCGACCCGTCCCGCCGCGCCGCCGCCGTCGAGGCCGGCCTGCGCCAGGGTGCCGCCCTCGCCGACGCGGTGCGCGCGGTCTGGAGCGATCGAACGCTGTAACTTTCCCGGTCAAGTCCCAGGACAACGGCCGTACGGTGGCGGCGCCGTTGCCCACCGTGGCCGCGCGATCCTACCGTCGCAGCGCATGAGCCACTTGAGAAGGGTCATCGCCGCGGCGGTGACGTCCGCCGCCGGTGTCTTGCTCGCCGTCGGCACCATGGCCGGCCCCGCCGCCGCGGCCGGGGCCGGGGTCTCCACCGTCGCCGCGGGCTACGCGCACACCTGCGCCGTCCGGACCGACGCGACGCTGTGGTGCTGGGGCAGCAACTGGAGCGGCGAGGTCGGCGACGGCTCCGGCGTCGACCGGGCCACCCCCACCCGGGTGGGTACCGCCGCCACGTGGTCCGGCATCGACGCCGGCGCCAGCCACACCTGCGCGACCCGCACCGACCACACGCTGTGGTGCTGGGGCCGCAACTTCCGCGGCCAGCTCGGCGACGGCACCACCGTGAACAAGACCACCCCGGTCCAGGTCGGCACCGCGACCACGTGGGCGAGCGTCAGCGCCGGCGACAGCCACACGTGCGCGGTCCGCACCGACGGCACCCTGTGGTGCTGGGGCTTCAACCGCCTCGGCCAGCTCGGCCTCGGCTCCTCCGTCTACACCGTGACCACCCCGCAGCAGGTCGGCACGGCCACGACCTGGGCGAGCGTCACGACCGGCTACGCGCACAGCTGCGCGACCCGCACCGACGGCACCCTGTGGTGCTGGGGCGACAGCTCGTCCGGGCAGCTCGGCCTGGGCAGCGTGGCCTACTCGACCACGCCGGCCCAGGTGGGTACGGCCACCACGTGGAGCGGCGTCACCGCCGGGTTCGCCCACAGCTGCGCGACCCGGACCGACCACACCCTGTGGTGCTGGGGCGAGAACGGCTACGGCCAGCTCGGCGTCTCCGGCGCGTACCAGACCGCCCCGATCCAGATCGGCACCGTCAACACCTGGAGCCGGGTCAGCGCCGAGGTCGACACGACGTGCGGGTCCCGCGCCGACGGCAGCCTGTGGTGCTGGGGCAACAACATGACCGCCCAGATCGGCGACGGCACCACGACCAACCGCTCCGCCCCGACGCGGGTCGGCACCGCCACCACCTGGACGGCAGGCTTCGTCGCGAGCTACCACACCTGCGGCGTCCGCACCGACGCGAGCCTGTGGTGCTGGGGCAACAACGCCAACTCCCAGCTGGGCGACGGCACCACCACCCAGCGCTCGACCCCGGCGCAGGTCACCCTGCCCTGACCGGCTCGGCTCCACCGGCCGGTCAGGGCCGCGTGACCTGACCGGCCGCCGCGGCGAACCCGGCGCTGCCGGTGGAGCGGATGCGGGACCTCGTGCGGGCGCAGGCCTAGGCGGCCGGGGTCGTGGTGCAGGCCCAGCTCTCCTGGGCGGCGGGGGTGTAGGGCGAGACGCCCGCGGGGTTGAAGGCGCGCACCTTGAAGCACATGTACGTGCCCGGGCTCAGGCCGTCCCAGGTGTACGAGCTCGCGTTCGTCGCGGTGTCGTGCGACGTGTTGCCGTTGATGACCGTGAAGCCCGTCTCGTCGGCGGAGTTGTCCGTCCACTGCAGACGGACGGCGGCCGGGCCCTGCGGGGTCGCGGTCAGGCCGCTCGGGGCGGCCGGGCCCGTGCCGGCCTGGCTCGTGGTGCACACCCAGTCCTGTTGCGCGGCCGGGAAGTACGCCGACGGGCCCGCCGCGCCGATCGCGCGCACCTTGAAGCACATGTACGTGTCCGGGGCGAGGCCGTCCCACGTGTACGTGGTCGCGTTGGCGGCCGCGGTGTGCGACGTCGAGCCGTTGATGACCTCGTAGCCGGTCTCGTTGCGGGCGTTGTCCGTCCACTGCAGACGGATGGCGGCCGCGCTCACCGGGGTCGCCCGCAGGCCGGACGGCGGCGGGGGCGCGCCGGGGGACGCCTTGGCTGATGCGGCGGCCGCCGGGGGTACCGCCGGGACCGATCCGCTGGGGCGGGCCGAGGCCGGGGCGCTCGACGCGCCCGGGCCGGCCGCGACGCCGTCGAGGCCGGCGGCGTCGGCCGGCAGCGCCCCGTCGGCCACCACGGAGGGCGGCTTCGGGTCGTCGCCGCGCGCGAGGACCACCGCGGCCACCGCCACGATCGCGACGACCGCCGCGGCCACCCCGGCCACGAGCAGTCTGCGTGACGGCGGCTTCTCGTCCGGTACCGACGGAAGCGCCTCCAGCCGCGTCGCCTCGGCCGCCCGGGCCGCCGCCCGGGCCGCCACGGCCATGTCCGCGCCCGAGGACCACCGCTGCGCGGGCTCCTTGGCCAGCGCCCGCAGCACGACCTCGCGGACCGCGGGCGGCACGTCCGGCGGCAACGGCGGCGGCGCGTCGTTGGCCTGGCGCAGCGCGATCTGCAGCAGGCTCTCGCCCGCGAACGGCAGACGGCCGGCCACGCACAGGTACGCGACGATGCCCAGCGAGTACAGATCCGACTGCGCCGTCGCCGGCCGCCCGCCGGCGCGCTCGGGCGCGATGTAGGAGGCGGTGCCGAGCAGCAGCCCGGTCGAGGTCCGGTGGGTCGCGGCGGCCGAGCGGGCGATGCCGAAGTCGGTGAGCACCGCGCTGCCGTCGGGCCGCACGAGCAGGTTGCCCGGCTTGACGTCGCGGTGCATGACGCCCTTCTCGTGGGCCGCGTGCAGCGCCTCGGCGGCCTCGGCGACCAGCCGCATGGTGGCCTCGGGGCTCAGCCGCTCCACCCGGTCGAGGGTGCGGGCCAGCGACTCGCCGTCGATGTACTTCATGACGAGATACACCCCGGCGGCCGGGTCGTCGCCGAAGTCGTACACGTCGACGACGCCCGGGTGGCTGATCGTCGCCATGGTGCGCGCCTCGGCCCGGAACCGCTCGACGAACTCGGGCTCGCCGGTGGGCGCCCGCAGCAGCTTGACCGCGACCGTGCGCCCGAGCACCCGGTCGTGGCCCTCCCACACGTCGCCCATCCCGCCGCCGGCGATGTGCCGCTCGAGCTGGTACCGCCCGGCCAGCACCGTTCCCGCGCCGATCAACGAGCCCCCTCAGCCGGCCGGACACCTGGACGACTGTTCCTATCCCGCCGGGCGGCGAACCGCAAGGTCTACCAGCCGTCCACCACGGCCGTCAGGCCGGCGTCCCGCTCGCGTCAGTAGCCGATGCGGAAGGTCGCGTCCTGTTTGTCGGTGCTCGGCGAGCCGCTCGTGATCGGGTCGATGCGCAGCACGTAGTTGTAGTGGCGCAGGTACCGGTCCGGGAAGTTGTACGAGCGGAACGACGTCCACGAGGAGTCGGCGAACCCGGCCGCCTTGTAGAAGGTGGCGTCGGCCTTGAACGTGCTCGTGCCGTCGCTGGTGTTGAGTACCAGCGCGTAGTTCGAGTGGCGCAGGTAGCGGTCCGGGTAGTTCACCGAGCGGAACGACACCCCGGCCGAGTCGGCCAGGCCCGGCACCAGGGTCCACAGCTGGTCCTGGTACGGGTCGAACGGGTAGGCGTCGATGCGCCCGACGCTGTTGGAGTGGCGGACGTAGCGGTCCGGGAAGTTGTACGACTTCACGCGGTTCCACGCCGGGGCGCCCCACTTCGCGGTGAGGTTGGACTGCTCCGTCGACGTGAGCGGCGTGATGCCGGGGTGCTTGGAGTTCAGCGGCTGGGTGTACGCGCGGTCGTTGAGCAGGCTCCACGAGCCGCCGGCCACGTTGGTGCTCTGCCAGCAGAAGAACCGGCCGTTGGGGCTCCACGTGTCGCCCCACATGTACCAGGTGTTCGCCGTGTTCGACTTGACGATCTGCGGGGCCTCGACGCCGCGGCCCGGGCCGATGCCCGACGTGTAGATGCTGAAGCTGCCCGGGTTCAGGCTCGAGGAGCGGGTGCCGAGCAGCGTGCTGTTCGTGTTGTTCTTGAAGTACATGTAGTTGACCCCGTCGACGCTGACGAAGTCGCCGTCGATGGCGTCGTAGCCGGGGTCGAAGAACGTCTGCGGGCTCGAGGCCGTCACGAAGTCGCTGGTGTAGTTCACCATCAGCACGTTGTGGCCGCCGGTGACCGCCGAGTAGACGACCGCGTACTGCCCGCGCCCGGCGTCCCAGTAGGCCTCCGGGGCCCACGCGTGGGTGGCGAGCGAGTGCACCTTCAGCAGTCGGTACCCCGTGAAGGTGCGCAGGTCGGCGGAGTCCCAGACGTGGATGTACTGGCTCTGGTAGTTCCAGTCCGTGCCGTTGAGGTCCGTCGCCAGCACCACGAACCCGCCGGTCTGCTTGCGCAGGATGAACGGGTCGCGCAGGCCCTTGCTGCCCAGCGTCGGCGTGACGACCGGGTTGTTCTGGTTGAGCGGGGTCCAGTTGAGCCCGTCGGAGCTGACGGCCAGGTGCAGGCCGTAGTTCGCGGCGGCCATGGTGGGGGACTCGGTGAAGTACGCCATGGCATAACCGGAGTAGGTGGCGGCGAACGCGTTCTCGGGGCGGACGAACGCGGCGCCGGCTACGGCAGCGCCCGCGGCGGAGAGCAGGGTGCGACGCTTCAAGAGGTCACCTCTGATTGTTATCGCTCACAATTAGCGGCTTGCTGAGCGGATGTGAGCGATGTTATCGCTCACATAGATGATGTCAAGTGGGTCAATAACCGAGCTAGGTAAGATAAGGACCATGCCCCCTCTTCAGCGGGTCACCGCGCCGTTGCTCGACGTGCTTGTCGTGTTGCTCGACGCTCACCGGCACGGGCAGGAGGAGCTGCACGGCTGGGCCATCATGAAGAGCGCGCGGCGGTCCGGGCCGACCACCTACGGCGTCCTCGACCGGCTCGAGGAGGCCCGCTGGGTGACCGGCCGCTGGGAGGCCGAGCACCCCGACGGCAACAAGCCCCGCCGGCGCTTCTACCGGCTCACCCCGCACGGCGTCACCGGCGCGGCCGATCTGCTGCGCGCCCGCGGGCGGCGGCTTCCGGCCTACGGGCCCGCCGCCGTGACCCGGCCGGGCCTGGCCGCCGAGGGCGGTGCCCGGTGAGCGGATGGTGGCAGCTCCTCGCGCCCGTGCTGCTGGGCCTGGCCATCAACGAGTGCTCCGACCTCTCGCCCTGGCTGGCACGCCGGATCGTGCGGGTCGCGGCCCGGTGGGCGTACGCGAACCCGGAGCGCGCCGTCCAGCGGGCCGAGGAGTGGGAGGCCGTGATCGTCGGCCGCCCCGGCAAGCTCTTCAAACTCACCACCGCCCTGGGGTTCCTCGCCGGCGCCGGTGGCCTGCGCGGGCGGCGGTTCGCGCTGGACGGGGCGAGCCGGGCCGTGTTCGCGTTCTGCGACTCCGTCATCCGCATCACGCCGGGCGGCCCGCCCCGCCGGGCCGCGGCCCTCGCGGTGCTGCTCCTGCGGATCGCGACGTTCCTGGGCTCGCGCAGCGCGCGCTGGCGGCTCGGCGAGGTGCTCGACGCGATGAACCGCGCCGAGCAGGCCCGCGCCGTGTGGCACCGGGCCGCCGCCGACGAGCCCGCCGCCCGCTGGTTCCTCGCCGGCAAGCTCCAGGCGGCCGGGCGCGTCGACGAGGCCCTCGAGGTCTGGCGGATGGCCGCCGAGGCCGGGGATCCGGGCGCCTGGCACGAGCTCGCGATGCTCGCCCGGGTCTCGGCCGGGCTGCGCGCGGCGCTGCGGGTCTGGGAGGAGGCCGCGGTCGCCGGCGCGCCCATGGCCTCGTCCGGCCTCGCCGACGTGCTGGTGCGGATGGGGCGCGTGGACGAGGCGGTCGCCCTGGCCCGGCGCTCGGTGGAGGAGGGCGACCCGGGCGCGGCGCGGATGCTCGGGCGTGCGATCGAGCTGCGCCGGCGTGGGGTACCCGGAACCCTGCACGTCGTCGACAGCGACGACACGACGGAACTGCTCACGCCGTACGACTTCATGGCCGTCACCGACGAGCAGTGGGACTTCATCACGGGGGATATGCTCGGCGCGTGATCAGCTTCCGCCGTGCCGTCGAGGCGCGCGACGCCGAGGCCATGGCCGCGACCCTGGCCGGCAACGTGGTCTTCCACAGCCCGGTGGCGTTCCGGCCCTACGAGGGCAAGCCGATGGTCGCGGCGATCCTGCGGGGCGTGCTGCGCGTGTTCGAGGACTTCCGCTACGTCCGCGAGCTCGGCGGCGCCGACGGCCGGGACCATGCGCTCGTCTTCGCGGCGCGGATCGGCGACGTCGCCGTCGAGGGCTGCGACTTCCTGCACCTGGACGAGGACGGCCTGATCGACGAGTTCACCGTCATGGTCCGGCCGATGTCGGCCGCACAGGCGCTGGCCGCCGCGATGGCGGCGCAGTTCGACCAGATCAAGCGCGAGGCCGGGGTCTAGTACGCCCGTGAACGGCCACCCCGCCGGAGAGCCGGGCGGCCGCCGCCTCGGGGATCACGCGGTGGCGCGCGACCAGAGCTGGTTGTTCCCGCCGTTGCAGGTGTACTGCGAGATGTCGACCCCGTCGCCGGTGCCGGAGCCGACCACGTCGAGGCACTTGCCGCTGTGCCGCGCGACGATCTGGAAGTAGCTGCCGCTGGCCTTCCACTGCCACTGCTGGTTCGTGCTGCCGGACGTGCAGGTGTACTGGATGACGTTCGCGCCGTCGGCGGTCGACGCGCTCGCGACATCGAGGCACTTGCCGCTGAAGGCGTTCACGACGCGGAAGTAGCCGCCGCCGACGTCCTCGAAGGCCCACTTCTGGTTGGCGCCGCCGTTGTTCGCGTACTGCTTGACCTCGGCGCTGTTCGCGACCGACGCGCCGACGACGTCCATCACGCGGCCGCTGTTGCGGTTGGTGACCCGGTAGTGCGTCAGCGTCGTGTTCCCGCCGCCGTCGAGGCCCCACGAGTAGCGCAGCTGGTCACGGCCGGAGGCGCTCGTTGTCGACAGGCTCAGGCTGGTACCGCTGCCGGAAATTTCTTGCAGGCGGTAGGGATCGGCGATGCGCACGCCGGGCCAGTAGACGGTGCCGAGCCCCTCCGCGCGCGCCTCGGCCGCGGTGCCCCGGATGAAGGCGACGAAGCTGTCCGAAGTGGACGGTGCGTTGTAGTTGCGCCCGTCGGTCATCGGCGCGCCGAACTCGGTGATGAGCGTGCGCGAGGCGTAGGCGCCGATGCTCGTGCGCAGGCTCTCCCGCCACGAGTCCTCGGTGAGGCGCCCGGTGTCGAAGAACTGGTAGGTGTGCCGGGAGATCAGCGTGCCCGCGAACCGGCTGTCGTCCCCGATCGTCGTGATCCGCTGGTTGTACCCGGCCCCGCTCACGATGATCCGCCCGCGCGGCACCCCGGAGTAGTTCGACAGCCACTGGGCCGCGACGTTCTTCCAGTCCGCGTCGCTGTACCCGTGCGGCTCGTTCATCGGCTCGAAGTACACGTTGGCGTTGCCCTGGTACCTGGCCACGATGGTGCCCCACATCGACCAGAACTGGGTCGTGTTGTCCACCAGCCCGTCGCGGGAGTTGTCGGCCTCCCAGTAGCTCAGGATGACCCGCATCCCCTTGCTGGTGGCCTTGTCGATGGCGCCGGTGTAGGAGTTCCAGTAGGAGCCCGACACCGTCGGGTAGTTCACCGGCATCCGTACGGTGTTGGCGCCGAGGTTGTTCTGGAAGCCCGTGAGGATCCTGTCGGCCTTCGTCTGCGTCGTCGCGTAGCTGTCGGACGTGCTCAGCCCGCCCAGCACCAGCGTGTCGTTGACGAAGTTGTCCCGCTGGTCGGCCCAGTTGACCCCGCGGAAGTCGCTCGTCGCCGCGTGCGCGGGCGTGGCGAGGGCGGCGAGGGAGCCGGCGGTGAGCAGGGCCGCCGCCAGGGTGGCGGTGAGCGAGCGGCGCCTTGTGTGCATGGGTTCACCCCTTCGTTCCATGACTGTCGATGCCTGGATGACATCGGAGTGGAGCGGAGGCGGCGGCGCCACCAAGCGAACGGAGAAGGTCAGAAACGTTCAGAAACGAACATGCCGGGGCGGCGGACCAGCGACAGCGAGGAGTGCCGCACCACCAGCTCGGGGGCGACGAGCACGCGCTGGGACGGGCGCCGGTCGCCGTCGAGCAGGCGGGACACCATGAGCTCGACCGCGAGCCGGCCGACGTGGTGCTTCGGCGGGCGCACCGCGGTCAGCGCGGGCTCGGCGAGGTGGGCGACCTCGTCGTCGTACGACACCAGGGCCAGGTCGTCGGGGACGGCCACGCCGTGCTCGGCGCAGAACTGGGCGATCGACATGGCGTCCGGGTCGCTGTGCACGATCAGCGCGGTGATGCGCGCGCGGCGGCACTGCGCGAGCACGTCACGGATCTCGGTCCAGTGCTCGCGGGCGGTCAGCGCGACGACCATCCCGTCGGCGATGGCCAGGTCGGCGCAGGCGGCCCGCCAGCCCTGCAGCAGGTGCTCGGAGGTCGGGCTTTCGTGCGACAGCACCAGCCCGATGTGCCGGTGGCCCTGCTGGTGCAGGTGGTGCACGGCGATCTCGGCGCCGAGCGCATGGTCGCTGCGCACCCACTCCAGCTGCCGCGGGGTCGCGGTCCACCGGTGCGGCTGGCGCTCCACGAGGATCGCCGGCACCGGCAGCCGCCCGATCCAGTCGATCATCTCCGCGTCGAGGCTCGGCGCGAGCAGCAGCCCCTGCACCTGGCTGGCCTCGACGAGCCGGCCGATCTGGCGCCGGTCCTCGTCCGGGTCGTACGACGAGCCGCGCAGCTGCAGCGCGACCCCGAGCGCGGCGGCGGCCGCCCGGGCCCCGGCCACGATCGGCGGCCAGTAGAAGTCCAGCGACGGCACGACGATGCCGATGGTGAACCGCGTCCGCGGCCGCTGCACCGGCCGGGGCAGGTCGACGCCGGGCCCCTGCCCGGGCAGCGTGGCCCCGCCGTGCACGCGGGTGACGAGGTTGCGCTCGGCCAGGGCGGCGATGTCACGCCGGATGGTCAGCTCACTGACGCCCAGCTCCCGGGCCAGGTCGGCGACGCGCACCGACCCGGCCCGGCGCAGCTCGCTGAGCAGCCGCTCGTGGCGTTGAACGCCGAACAGCCGATCAGTCATGGCACTCTTCCGGGCCCGCCGATTGTTTCGTGCCCGTTAACATAAATGTCGGACGATACCTCGTCAACCGCTGTGTTAGCGCTCCTCAACCAGGGCCGCCAGGCGGTCGAGCGAGGCCTGTAACTTGCCGGCCGTCGTCGCCTCCGCACGCGCGAAGCGCTGTTCGTCGGTGAGGCCCGTCCAGTCGTACGTGTGCGTGACGCGCGTGCTCGACGCGTCGACCGGCTCGAGCTCCCATCGCCACAGGTGCCCGGGCTGGGGCCGGCCCGGCTCGCTCGGCCGCCACGCGATGCGCCGCCCCTCGGCGAACTCGACGACGTGGTTCTCCCGGACCGCGCCGCCGGTCAGCGTCATGACGAAGACGTCACCGACGGCGCGGACCCGCTGCCCGTCCGCCGCCTCCCGGAGGTTCTCGTTGCCGTCCCACTCCGGCTGGCGGGCGGGGTCGGCGATGAGCTCGAAGATGGCGGCGGCGGGCGCGGCGATGTCACGGCCGGCGGTGACGACTCGGGTCATGCCTCCTATCTCATCACCCACCCAGCGATGCCGCCGCCGACGCGATCGCGCTCGCGAACGTGCTCACCTCGGAGTAGACGCCGGGGTAGTTGGGCCGCGCGCAGCCGTTGCCCCAGCTCACGATGCCGACCTGGATCCACGCGTTGGCGGCGTCGCGGCGGAACATCGGCCCGCCGGAGTCGCCCTGGCAGGTGTCGACGCCGCCGGAGGCGTACCCGGCGCAGATCTCGTCGCTCGGGACGAGGTCCGGGTACGAGTTGTCGCAGGTGGCGTCGGGCACGAACGGGACTGTGGCCTTGAGGAGGTACCGCTGCTGGCCCCCGCCCTCGGTGGCCGCGCCCCACCCGACGATCGTGAAGGTGCCGGTGTTGTACGTCGTGCTGGTCGCGATCGGCAGCGTGGCGAGGCCGGTCACGGGGGTGGCGAGCCGGATGAGCGCCCAGTCCTTGCCGTTGCCGTTGTACCCGGGCGCCCGGTACACGTAGTTCGACCGGACCGTGATCCGGCTGGACGACTGCAGATCGACCGCGCCCAGCGTGGCGGTGATACTGGTGTTGGTACCGGTACGGCTCACACAGTGCGCGGCGGTCAGCACGAGCCGGGGGCTGTACAGGGCGCCGCCGCAGCCCATCGACAGGCGCACCATGAACGGGAACTCGCCCTGAGCGGCTCGGGTCCCGCCCACCACCGACTCTCCGGGCACGGCCGCCTGCGCGTTGCCGGGCACGACGCCGGCGAGCGCGGCGGTCATTGCGGCTACCACCACCAGAAGCCTTCGAACCATCCGGAGCCTCCCCAATCTCGTTTGGATGATGGTTCGAATGATATGTGTCGATGTCTGGGGGCTGGGCATAGCGTCTGGGCCATACTGCTGGCTTACTTGGACGGGGGGCTGACGAAACGACGCTCGGCCGATGGTGCGCGGGCGCCTCCGGCGCCCGCAATGGGTAAGCGTGGTCCCTGTTCGTTGCTGCCTGCGGTTATGCCTCTTGGCCGTGTTTTGCCGGCGGGTTCGTGCGGGTCGTCATTCGGTGGTCCCGGTCTTGCGCTATTTGAAACGGGATCCTGTTGCCGTGCGTGATTTGGGATAATCGATATGTGTTGGGGCAGCGGGGGTTGTTCAGTCGGGCCGAAATTACTGCGATGCGGGATCCGACTCGGCGGCGTAACTATTCGCCGGGGGGTGAGGAGTTTCGGAAGGAGCACAAGAGGCATCGGGACTGGGGGCTCGCGCAGCGGCATCGGAAGAAGCTTTGCGACAAGTTCGGCAGTGTCGAGGCGGCGGAGGCGTACTTCGCGCAGCGGGGCCGAGAAGCGCTCGCGCAGGTTCCGTCGGATCTGCCGGTTGTGGAGGTCGAATGTCCCGCGCCGTCGGTTCCGGCCGCTGACCAGGGCGGGCACCCTGTGAGCCACTGCGCCGCCGCCGCCGCCGGCGACGGCGACGGCGACGTCGACGGCGAGCCCGAGGCGCTGGACGTGGTGGAGGGTGCCGAGTTGCCCGCTGGGACGGATTGCGCCGAGCCGTTTCGCCCCGCCTGCCCGCAGCGCCGCGCACTGGTAGAACGCTCACGTCGGCCCGCCCCTGTGGCGATGCGCGGAAAAATCGAATGCTTCCCACGCCGCCCGGCGACTCGGAAAGCGAAATTAAAGGACCATTCTTCCAGCCGGCCGCCGAAGCCGAATTCAATAGTGACGCGCACGTGGCGCGGCGGTGTGCGCGACTGTTCGTGTTCGAGCGCGCCGGCGCAGACTTTGAGGGGGGTGTGGGTGGAGCGGAGCTCCCCCGCCGCGAGCGGAGCGAGCTGGGAATTCAGCTACATCGGCGGGGCCGAGGAGCCTCGCACGCGCAGGGCCGGGCTTATCACCACGCGGTGGGCGGGGCGGTCCGGGTCGGCCAGGCGGTCGGCGACCAGACGGACGGCGGCGCGGCCGATCGAGCGCCGTGGTGGGCGCACGGCCGTCAGCGGGGGGCTGAACAGGCCGGCCACCTCGTCGTCGTAGGCCACCAGGGACAGGTCGCCCGGGACCGACAGGCCGCGCTCCTCGCACCGCTGGACGAGGGCGATGGCCTCCGGGTCGGCGTGTACGAGCAGGGCCGTGGTGCCCGTGGCCAGGCAGCGCTCCAGCACCGCGTCCAGGGCGGCCGGCGACTCGGGGGTCTTCGCGTCGGGCACGGAGACGTCCACTGTGGAGTCCGGGGCGAGGCCGCACTCGGCCGCGGCCTCCAGCCAGCCGCGGTGCACGTGCGGGCTGGTCGGGCTGTTCTCGGCGACCACGACGCCCACGCGGCGGTGGCCGAGGGAGACCAGGTGGCGCACGGCCATCGCGGCGCCCAGGGCGTGGTCGGTCACGACGGACTCCAGCACCTCGTGGTGCGGGCCGAACGTGGCGGTGCGCTCCAGCAGTACCACCGGAAGGCCCGTGCCCGCCAGCCAGGCCACCGTCGCCTCGGCGGTCGGGGCGTGCATGCGCGGGGTCACGATGAGCCCGTCGACGCCGAGTTGCTCGACGAGGCGGGTGAGCTGCGGGCGGTCGTCGCCGGCGTCGTAGGCCGAGCCGCGCAGGACGATGCGCATGTCCAGCTCGCGGGCGGCCTCCTCGGCGCCCTGGGCGACGTGCGGCCAGTAGTAGTCCAGCGACGGCACGAGCATGCCCAGGGTCTGCGTGGCGACCAGGTCGGCCGGGTCCACGTCGGACTCGGGCAGGGCCACGCCGCCGTGCACGCGGCGGACCAGGCCCTCGGCCGCCAGCTGCGCGATGTCGCGGCGGATGGTCACCGCGGCCGCACCCAGGGTGTCGGTGAGGTCGGAGACGCGCAGCACCCCGTGGCGCTGCAACACCTCCAGCAGCCTGGTCCGCCGCTCCACCTGCAGCGGTCCGCGGTTGTCCGTCGTGCTCACCGAAGCTCCTCAATGGTCAGTTCGAGGGTACCGGCCGGGCCCAGCCCGCTGACGTCGATGTCCAGCCGGGTGAGCCGGGCGCCCCAGACGCCGCTCAGCATGGGGTCGTCGAGCTCGCGGACCACCGCGGCGCACGGCACCGCGGGGGTCCAGGTCAGGGCGACGGTCCCGGCGCCGTCGAGGGCGTCCACCTCGGCCCGCCCCTCCGCCAGCCGCACGACTCCCGCCGCCATCCAGCGGATTTCGGTGGTACCGCCGCCGCCCGCCAGTTCCCACGCGTCCGTCACCGTCACGCGCCCGGTCGCCCGGTCCAGCCGCGCCTTACGCCGCCACCGGTGGTCACCGGGGTAGGCCCCGCCGAGCTCCAGCGTCAGGCCGGCGTCCTCGACGGCGACGTCCCGGGCCGCGAACCCGGGCCCGGCGGCCTGCTCGGCCCCGGCGATCCGCGGCACGTTGTGCCATCCGCTCTGCATCGTCCAGATCTCGTACCGCCGCGGCGAGAAGGTCAGCGCCGTGTACGTGGGCCGCCCCGGGTCGACGAGCACCGGCACCCCGCGCAGGGCCACCACCACGCTGCCGACGTCGTTGTGGTTGTGGTGCTCGTCGTTGTGCCCGCCCTTGACCGCGAGCGTCAGCCCGGCCGCGTCCCGGGCGAGCAGCACCTGCGTGGACGGGAACCAGGCGTCGCCGCCGCCGGTCAGGGGCCGCGGCACGGCGGCGCGCCAGGCCGGGTCGGTGAGGGCGCGCAGGAGCCGGCCCAGGCCCTGGTTCTCGTGCGCGACCGGGCCGCCGGGCACCCGGTGCGCGACCGCGTGGGCCTCCGCCTCGGCGTCGCCGGCCCGGCGCGCGGCCCGGTGCAGCAGGGCCCACGGCTGGTCGATCGCCGGGCGGGCCTGGCCGTCGGCGTGGTTGAGGTACCACGGACCGCCGAGGTGCACCGAGTGCGGGAACGCGACCGTGGCGCGCACGCGGCCCTCGATCGGCCGGTCGAGCAGCTCGAGGGCCTCGAGGAGGCGGCCCGCGCCGTTCCACCAGTAGGAGTACCCCTCGTCGATCGCCCCGTCGTCGGGGAGCGCGGCGATGTAGCGCTCGAGGCCGCCGGCGGCGAGGCCCTGCAGGGTCGCGCGGCGGGCCGGGTCGGTCGCCAGGACCGAGGCGACGAGCACGTTGCCGTGGATCCACGGGGTCCAGTTGCCGACCTTGCCGCCGAGGCCGAGCCAGTGCCAGTCGCGGCGGCGCTCGAACGGGGTCAGCACCCGCACGTCCACCTCGTGCCGGATGCGCGCCCGCAGTCCGGGCAGGCGCTCGTCGAGCCGGTCGCCGAGCACGTGGTCGGCCCACGCGAGCTGGGCGGCGACCTCGCTCGCGCCGAGGTCGAGATAGGGGTCGGTGACCGTCGGGACGACGGCGCCGTGGCGGGTGAAGGTGTCGTCGTGCGCGGGCCAGCACCAGGAGCTCTGCTCGCAGAACAGGGCGATGCCGTCGGCCGCCTCGTCGAGCCAGGCCTCCTCGCCGGTGGCGGCGGCGAGGGCCACGGCCCGGCTGACGCGCTGGTCGCGGGCCCAGATCACCTGCTCGTAGGAGTCGCGGTCGCCGTCGCGGAAGTAGCGCGCGTACTGGCTGGCGAGGGGCACCGGCCACGGCGTGTCACGGGTGGCGGAGGCCCGCTCCCGCAGGGCATCCAGCGTCGGGCCGTCCACGGTGGACGGATCCCAGACCGGCAGCTCCATCGACGCCCTCCCCAAGGCCAATGATCGAACGTGATCGTATCAGATCACGTTTGAATTTGTAGGGTCGGTTGGGATTGACATGGTCGATCGTGAGCGTTTTACTTCCCGGAAACGTCGGCCGTTCACCTGGCCGACACGCACCGGAGGGGCGGATCGTGCCGGAGACGGAGTGGACACGCGCGGACTGGCTGCGGTTCGCCGACGGCATCCTCGCGGCCGCCCGCCGGCACGCCTCGCCGGGCCACGCGCGGATCACCCCGCCCGGGCCCGAGGGCGGCTACGGGCGCGCGGTCGACGGCCTGGAGGGCTTCGCCCGCACGTTCCTGCTCGCCGGCTTCCGCATCGCGGGGGAGCGGGGCGAGGGGCCGGTCGCGACCGAGCTGCTGGAGTGGTACTCCACCGGCCTGGCCACCGGCACGGACCCGAACTCGCCGGAGCGCTGGGTCCGGCTCGGCGAGCACGCCCAGGCCAAGGTCGAGGCGGCCTCGATCGCGCTGATGCTCGACCTGACCCGCCCGTGGCTCTGGTCGCGCCTCGATGCGAGCGTCCGGCAAAGGATCGTCGGGTACCTCGCGCCGGCCGTCGGCGACCCGACGTACCCCCGCATCAACTGGGTCTGGTTCCGCCTCGTGGTGCAGACGTTCCTGCGCTCGGTGGACGGCCCCTGGTCCGCGGCCGACGTCGCCGAGGACCTCGCCACCCACGACACGTTCCGCCGCGCCGACGGCTGGCTCGCCGACGGCCCGGCCCGCGCCTTCGACCACTACACCGGCTGGGCGCTGCACCTGTACCCGGCGCTGTGGGCCCGGATGGCGGGCGCGCACGAGCTGGCCGGGGGCCGGATCGAACGGGACCGGGCCGACCTGGACCGGTTCCTGCTCGACGCGATCGAGCTGGTCGGCGCCGACGGCTCGCCGCTGCTGCAGGGCCGGAGCCTCATCTACCGCTTCGCCGCCGCCGCGCCCTTCTGGGTCGGCGGTCTGGCGGGTGTACCTTCACTGTCCCCCGGCCGCCTGCGCAACGCGGCCGAACGAATCGTGCGCCACTTCGCCGGCCGCGGCGTTCCCGGCACCGACGGGCTGCTCACCCTCGGCTGGCACCACGCCTGGCCGCGCCTGGCCCAGGCGTACTCCGGCCCGGCCTCCCCGTACTGGGCGAGCAAGGGCCTGCTCGGCATCGCGCTGCCCGCGGACCATCCGCTGTGGACCGCGCCCGCCGAGCCGCTGCCGGTGGCGGAGCGCGACACCCTGCGCGCGATCGCCGCGCCCGGCTGGATCGTCAGCGGCACCCGGGACGACGGCGTGGTGCGGATCGTCAACCACGGCACCGACCACGAGGTCGAGGGCTCCGAGGCCGGAGACTCGCCGCTGTACGCCCGGATCGGCTACTCCACCGCCACCGCCCCGGTGCTCGACGAGGCCGGCTGGACCGACCCGCTCGACCAGTCCGTCGTGCTCGCCGACCGCGCCGGGCACCACTCGCACCGCAGCGGGCTGTGCACCCTGGACGTCCGGGTCGACGGCGACGTCGGCGTGGCCGGCTCCCGCGCGGCCGCGCACTGGGTCGACGCCGAGCCGGGGCAGCGCGACCACGGCAGCGGCCGCACCGGCAAGGCCCGGTTCGCGGCCGAGCTGACCGTGTGGTCGCTCGTCCGCGGGCCGTGGGAGCTGCGCCTGATCCGGGTCGAGGCCGCCGCCGAGGCCGCCGTGAAGCTGCGCATCGGGGGCTGGGCGGTCGCGGGCGGCGGCCCGATCCTGGTGTCCGGCGGGACGGCCGCCGCGACCGGCGCGGCGCTGGTGTCCCGGATCGTCAACCTGTCCGGCGGCGACGCACCGAGCGCGGGCGTCGCCGTGCACCCCGACGGCGGCCCGCTCGGCCGCCCCGTCCGCGTTCCCTGGCTCGAGTTCCCCGTACGTCCGGGCCGCTGGCTCGCGACGCTCGTCGAACTCTGCGCAACACCCGCGCCGCAACCGTGCCGCGTGTCGCTGGACGAGTCCGGCGGCGAGCTGCACGTGCGGGTCACCTGGCCCGACGGCGCGGACACCCCACACCCCATCACCCTGAAGGAGAAGGGATGAAGCGCTCGTTCTCGGCAACGCTGGGCGTCGTCGCGGCCCTGGCGCTCACTTTGGCCGGCTGCGGCGACGACGCCGCCACCCCGGAGGCCATGCCCAGCGGCCCGATCACGCTTTCGCTGGCCGGCTGGAGCCTGTCCACCACCCCCGAGTTCAAGACCCTCGCCGACGGCTTCCACGCCGCCAACCCCAACGTGACCGTCGAGCTCAAGGAGTACGACGCCACGAACTACGACACCCAGATGATCGCGGACCTCGCGGCGAAGAAGGCCCCGGACATCTACGTCCAGAAGAACCTCAAGAACTTCTACACGTACCAGTCGGGCAAGCAGCTGGTCGACGTCTCCGACGTGGCCGGCAAGCTCGGCGACAAGGTCGGCGGCCTGTCCGGCTACAAGGTCGACGGCAAGACCTACGCCGTTCCGTACCGCCAGGACTCCTGGGTGCTGTTCTACAACCGGGCGCTGTTCGACAAGGCCGGCGTCAAGTACCCCGACGGCTCCTGGACCTGGGACGACTACGCCGCCGCATCGAAGCAGCTGACCACCGCGATCAAGGGCGCCGGCGGCAACGCCCTCGGCGACTACGAGCACGTCTGGCAGTCCACGGTGCAGGGCTTCGCCCTGGCCCAGACGCCCGGCGCCAAGCTGGAGAGCGGCGACTTCAGCTACCTCAAGCCGTACTACACCCGTGCGCTGGACCTGCAGACCGCCGGCGCCCAGCCGACGTACGGCACCGCCACCACGAACAAGCTCACCTACCAGGCCCAGTTCGGCAAGCAGTCGGCCGCGATGATGCTCATGGGCACCTGGTACATCGCGACGCTGCTCAAGCAGCAGTCGACCGGCGACGCCGACACGTTCCAGTGGGGAATGGCCCCGGCGCCGCAGTTCGACAAGAGCACCACCGGCACGTCGAGCAAGCCGATCACCTTCGGCGACCCGACCGGCCTGGGCATCAACCCGGCCATCGACAAGCAGAAGATGGCCGCGGCCAAGGCGTTCCTCGCCTACGCCGCGGGCGAGGGCGGCGCCAAGGGCCTGGCCGGCATCGGCATCACCCCGGCCGACACGGCCGCGGTGACCGGGGTGCTGTTCGCGCTCAAGGGCATGCCGACCGACGACCTGTCCAAGTTCGCGTTCTCCACCCACGACACCCGGCCCGAGAACCCGGTGTCGAAGTACACGGCCGGGCTGCAGAACATCCTCAACGACACGCACTCCGCGGTGCTGTCGGGCAGCAAGCCGGTCGACGCCGCGATCACCGCGGCCCAGGACCGGGCCAAGAACGAGGTCCTCAACAAGTAGTCCCGACCGAGCTGCACAGACCGCCGGCGCTGGGTGCGCAACGCAGCGCCGGCGGTCGACACCCCGGGAGACATCCATGGCAACCCTGTCGCCGCCCCGGCGGCGCCGCATCCGCCCCGCCGTGCGCAACGCGCTGATCGGCTGGTCGTTCATCCTGCCGAACTTCCTCGGCTTCGCGCTGCTCACCCTCGTGCCGGTGGTGGTGCTGTTCTACCTCGCGTTCACCGACTGGAACATCTTCGGCGTCGCGGAGTGGGTCGGCACGGCCAACTTCACGCAGATGTGGGGCGACGACAGCTTCTGGACCGCGCTGTGGAACACGGTCGTCTACACCGTCTTCCACATCCCGCTGACCATGGGCGCCGCGCTGGGCCTGGCCCTGCTGCTCAACCGGAAGATGCGCGGCGTCGCCTTCTTCCGCACCGTCGCCTTCTTCCCGTACATCACCTCGATCGTGGCCGTCGCCCAGGTCTGGAACATGTTGTTCAGCCCCGAGTTCGGCCCGATCAACGCGCTGCTGCGGGCGCTCGGCGTCGACCACCCGCCCGGCTGGACGGTGTCGTCGGACTGGTCCATGCCGGCCGTCATCATCGTGGGCACCTGGCGCGAGATGGGCTACTACATGCTCATCTTCCTCGCCGGGCTGCAGACCGTCCCGACCCAGCTCTACGAGGCCGCCCGCATCGACGGCGCCGGTGCCTGGCAACGGTTCTGGTCCGTGACCCTGCCGTGCCTGCGCCCGACGACGTTCTTCGTCACGGTCATGCTCACCATCGGCAGCTTCAAGGTCTTCGACCTCATCCTGCTGCTGACCAACGGCGGGCCGGGCCAGTCGACGCTCGTGCTGTCGCAGTACATCTTCCAGAAGGGCTTCGGCGAGAACCAGTTCGGCTACGCGTCGGCGATCTCGATCGTGCTCTTCGTCATCTGCTTCCTCATCACCGCCGTGCAGTTCACCGTGAACAAGCGGAGGGCGTCATGACCACGCTGCTCGACGTTCCGAGGCTCGACCCCGGGTCGGTCCTGGCCCGGTCCGACGGCGGCGGCCGGCGCGTCCACCCGGTCTGGCGGGCGCTGGGGTACCTCGTGCTGCTCCTCGCCTCCGCCGGGCTGCTGCTGCCGTTCTTCTGGATGGTGCTGTCCTCGTTCAAGCACAACAACGAGGTCTTCACCGTGCCGATCACGTGGTTCCCGGACACCGTCGTCTGGAGCAACTACGTCGACATCTGGCGCAAGTCGGACATGACCACGTGGCTGGGCAACACGCTGCTGCTGTCGGTCGCGGTCACGTTCCTGCAGGTGCTCACCGGCAGCTTCGCCGCCTACGGCTTCGCCAAGGTGCGCTTCCGGGGCCGCGACGCGCTGTTCCTGGCGTACGTCAGCACGATCGCGCTGCCGTGGCAGTCGTACATGGTGCCGCAGTTCATCATCATGTCGAAGCTGCAGCTGTCGGACAGCCGCTGGTCGATCGTCGCGCTGCAGGCCTTCGGGGCGCTCGGGGTGTTCCTCATGAAGCAGTACTACGAGACGATCCCCGAGGAGCTCAGCGAGGCCGCCCGCATGGACGGCATGAGCGAGTACGGCATCTGGCGGCGGATCATGCTGCCGCTGTCGGTGCCGGCCCTGGCCAGCCTGACGCTGCTCACGTTCGTCGGCACCTGGAACGACTATCTCGGGCCGCTGATCTACCTGCGCAGCCCCGACCTGCGCACCATCCAGCTCGGGCTGTCGACGTTCATCTCGCAGTACAACGCGGAATATGCGCTCATCATGACGGGCTCGGTGCTGTCGGTCCTGCCGATCGCGGTCATCTTCCTGCTCGGCCAGCGGTACTTCGTCGAGGGCCTCGCCACCAGCGGGCTGAAGGGGTGAGGGCGATGCGCCTGCGCCACGACACCATCGGGACGGCCTTCGACATCCTGTACCTGGGCCTGGCGACCAACCTGATGCTCGTGCTCGGCGCCGCGCCGGTGCTCGCCGTCGCGTTCGCCACCGACACGTCGCGCTCGTGGCCGCTGCTGGCCCTGCTCGCGCCGGTGGCCGCGCCCGGGCTCTGCGGGGTGTTCGCGGTCTTCGCCGGCTACAGCGAGACGCGCTCGACCGCCGTCGTGGCCACGTTCGCGCGGGCCTGGCGGGCCTCGTTCCGGCGGGCGGCGACGCTCGGCGCGCTCGCCGCGGCCGTGCTCGTGGTGCTCGGCGTCGACGCCCGCGCCGCCTGGGGCCGCCCGGTCGGCGCGGTCGCGATCCCGGTGCTGGTCACCGGGATGGTGCTCGTCGTCGCGGCCGCGCTGCACGGGCTGGCGGCGCTGGCCGAGCGGCCGTCCGCCCGGGTCCGCGACGTGCTGCGGGCCTCGGTGTACCTGGGCGTCCGGCACTGGCCGCTGACCCTGCTCTCGCTGGTCGTCCTGGCGCTGCTGCTCACCCTGCTCGCCGCGCGCCCCGCGGTCGCGCTCGGCCTGGCCGCGGCGCCGCTGCTCTACGTCATCTGGGCCAACAGCCGCTACGCGCTGCGGGCCGCACTGGAACCATTGAGGAGTAACCGCACATGACGTCGACCGACGTCCGGCCCCTTCGCGGGGCCGTCGCCGCCGCACTGCGCACGATCGACGCCAACCTCACCGAGTTCGGGGCGGGCTACCCGGGCGACACGACCGTCGGGCAGCGCTATCGGCCACGGGGGGCCAACGTGGGCTGGACGACCAGCTTCTGGCCCGGGATGGTGTGGCTGGCGTACGAGCTCACCGGCGAGGAGACCTACCGGCGCCAGGCCGAGGCGCACGTGGCCGGGTTCGCCGAGCGCATCCACGGCCGCGTCGACATCGACACGCACGACCTCGGCTTCCTGTACACCCTCTCCTGCGTGGTGCCGTGGCGGCGCACCGGCGACGAGACGGCCCGCGCGGCAGCCCTCGCCGCCGCCGACCACCTGCTGACCCGGGTCCTGGAGCCGGCCGGGATCATCCAGGCCTGGGGCGACCTCGACAACGCCGGGCAGCGCGGGCGGACCATCATCGACAGCCTCATGAACACCCCGCTGCTGTTCTGGGCGACCCGGGTCACCGGCGACGTGCGGTACGCCGACGCGGCCCGCCGCCACGCCGAGCAGCTGCGCCTGCACATCCTGCGGCCGGACGGCACCACGTTCCACACGTTCTACTGGGACGCGGTCACCGGCGCGCCGCTGCGCGGGGAGACCGAGCAGGGCAGCGCCGACGACTCCTGCTGGGCCCGCGGCCAGGCCTGGGGCATCTACGGCTTCACGCTGAACTACCGGCACACCGGCGACCCGGCGCTGCTGGACGCGGCCCGCCGCTGCGCCGACCGGTTCCTGTCCCGCCTGCCGGCCGACCACGTGCCGTACTGGGACCTCGTCTTCGGCGACGGCAGCGGCGAGGAGCGCGACAGCTCGGCCGCCGCGATCGCCTTCGGCGGCCTGCACGAGCTCGCCGCGGCCCTCGGGGACGAGTCGTACGCGGCGGCCGCGGACCGCATCCTCGCCTCGCTCATCGCCGCCTACGGGGCCGGCGCGGACTCCAACGCCCTGCTGCGCCACGGCGTCTACGACAAACCGAAGGGCGTCGGCGTCGACGAGGGCACCCTCTGGGGCGACTACTTCTATCTCGAGGCACTGACCCGCGCGACCCGGCCCGGCTGGACCGCACCCTGGCTGAACGAGGAGCACTGATGCAGTACAAGTACCACTGCTACATCCCGGCCGAGCGCGGCCGCAACGCGCTGCCGTTCAACCCCTGCTCGCTGCTGGACTTCTCGCTGCTGCGGCTCGACGCCGGGCAGAGCACCACCTTCGCGTCGGGCGACCGGGAGATCCTGGCCGTCATTCTCGGCGGCACCGCGACCTTCACCGTCGGCGCCGCGCGCTTCGTCGAGGTGGGCGGCCGCCCGAACGTCTTCGGGGGCAAGCCGCACTCGGTGTACATCCCGGCCGGGGCCGAGGTCACCGTCGAGGCGGACTCGGCGGTCGAGATCGCGCTGCCGAGCGCGCCCAGCGACCTGGCGACCGACCCGTACGTCATCGAGCCGGCGAAGGTCGCGAGCGGGCGGTGGGGCGCGGCGAACTTCGGCCGCACCTACCACCAGATCCTGACCGAGATCTCCCAGCCCGGCCTGCCCGCGCGGCGGCTCATCGTGGGCGAGACCTACACGCCGTCGGGGAACTGGAGCACGTACCCGCCGCACCGCCACAAGCACGACAACCTCCCGGCCGAGGCGGCGCACGAGGAGATGTACTACTTCCGCGTCAACCCGTCCGACGGGTTCGGCATCTGCCGCATGTACACCGACGAGGGCTACGAGGAGAACTTCACCGCCCGCGACCACGGCATGCAGATGATGCCCGAGGGCTACCACACGGTGGTCAGCGCGCCCGGCTACACGACCTACTACCTGTGGGTCCTGGCCGGCACCCAGCGCACCCAGGGCGCCCTGGAGGACGTCAACCTGTCGTGGGTCGGCCGCACCGTGCCCATGCTCCGCGACCTGGGCCACTGATGATCCTGGACGCATTCCGGCTGGACGGCCGCGTCGCGCTCGTGACGGGCGGCAACCGGGGCATCGGCCGCGGGTTCGCGACGGCCCTCGCGGAGGCGGGCGCGGAGGTGGTACTGCTGGGACGCACCGGCGCCGACGTCGAGTGCGACCTGGCCACGGCGGGCCCGGCCGGGATCGCGGCGGCCGTGGAGTCGCTGGACCGCGTCGACATCCTGGTCAACAACGCGGGCATCATCCGGCGCTCGCCCTCGGCCGAGATGTCCGGGCCCGACTGGGACGACGTGCTGACCGTGAACCTCGACGCGGTATTCCACCTGTGCCAGGCCGCGGGCCGCAAGATGCTCGCCGCGGGCGGCGGCCGGATCGTGAACGTGGCGTCGATGCTGTCCTTCCAGGGCGGCGTGGGCGTCGCGTCCTACGCGGCGTCGAAGCACGCGGTGGCCGGCCTGACCAAGGCCCTCGCCAACGAGTGGGCCGGGCGGGGCGTGAACGTCAACGCCATCGCGCCCGGGTACATCGAGACGGACAACACCGCCCCGCTGCGCGCGGACCCGGCCCGGTTCGCCGCGATCTCGGACCGCATTCCCGCGGGCCGCTGGGGCACCCCGGAGGACCTGGCCGGGGCGCTGGTGTTCCTGTGCTCGGACGCGGCGGCGTACGTCCATGGCACCGTTCTGGCCGTCGACGGGGGCTGGCTCGCGCGCTGAGCTCACCGGCCGTTGTGCTCACCGGCCGTCGTGCTCACCAGCCGCCGTCGAACAGGGCGGCCAGGGCCGGCGCCGGGTCGTTCGCGGTGCTCGTGTTCGCGACCACGATCACGAGCGCCGCCAGCGACGCGAGCGCCGTCACCGCCCCGAGCGCAGCGGACACGGCCGCCCTCGTGGCGGCGAAGCGCCGCCACAGCACCACGCTCACGGTGACGAGCCCGATGGCGACGAGCGCGGCGATGACGGCCATGGCCTCGTGGTACCGCGCGAAGTCCCCGACCATGCTCCGCAGCAGCGGGCGGCCCGTCCCGCCCGCGGCCAGCTCCCGGCGCACCTGCGCGAGCACGCCGTGCTCGGCGTCCGGGCCCTCGAGGAGCATCGGCAGCAGCGACGAGAACGGCGCGATGGCCCCCTGCACGTTCGCCATCACCGTCGCGAGCGCGAGCAGCCCGGCCCCGGCCACGACGGACGCGGCGGCCCAGTGCCGCAGCCGGAGCGCGATCGCGACGAGCGCGGCGAGCAGCAGCGCGGCGATGACGGCCTTGACCAGGTGGTACCGCAGCCAGTAGTCGACCACCCGGGCCAGCTCCGGGCTGCGGCGGCCCGCGCTCCATGAGCCGGCGAACGCCCCGCGCAGGGCGGTGCCGAGCCGTTGCGGGTCGCCGAGCCCGTGGCCCGGCCCGACGGCGGCCAGCGGCCCGGGGGCGAAGACGAACGCGGCGACGAGCGCCAGGGCGAGCGCGACCAGCTTGCGCATCGGAACTCCTTCGGCGGGGGGACGGCCTCAGCCTGGCCGACCCGGCCGCCGCGGACCAGCACGCTGGGGGGAGTCCGCGGGGTAATGCGGGCATTACTTCGTGCGCCGGGTCGTCGTCTCCGCCGGGGCGGTGCCGGTGCACGTCACGGTCATGTCGACGACGATGTTGCCGCGGGCGAAGGCGGCGGACGCCGCGGCGGCCGGGCCGGAGTCGACCCGGTCGACCCGGTACGGCGCGGTCGCGGTCCACGACAGCAGCTCGGCGCGGCCGTCCGCGGTGCAGCCGGCCCGGATCGTGCCGCCCTCCGAGGTGAAGGTCTGCGCCGGCACCGTCGGCGCGGCCTCCGTCGGGGCCGGCGCCGGGCTCCCGGCGGGCGCCGCGGTGGTGGCGACCGGAGGCGCCGCCCTGGTCGTGGCGCCGGTGGTCGCGCCGGTCGCGCCGGTTCCGGGGACCACCGCGAGGGTCGCCGACGCCTTCGCCGACGGTGCCGGGCCCGGCGCGGGCGGGGCCGCCGCGCCGCCGCCCACCGTTGCGGGCGCGGGCACGGGGGGCTGCGGCGGCGCGGCGGCCGACCGGGTGCGGCCGGGGCCGCCGATGACCAGCCCGGCGATGAGGGCGGCGGCCGCGGCCAGCACGCCGGCGGCCGCCAGCCGGGCGCGGCGGCGGTGGGCGGCCGCCGTCGCGGTGAGGCGGACGAGGATCGTGGAGGAGCCGCCGTCGACGGCGGGCGGGGCCATCCGGTGGGCGAGGTCGTCGGTGACGGTGCGGATGCCGGCCGCCGCGGCCAGCGCGGTCGCGACCTCGCCGGCGGTGGGGCGGGCGGCCGGGTCCTTGGCGAGGCACCGGCGGCACAGCTCGGCGACCTCGGCCGGGACGCCGGGCCGGTCCGGCAGCGGGGCCGGGTCGGTCTCCAGGTGCGCGACGAGCAGGTCGGCGGCGCCGGACGCCGGCCAGGGCTGGTGGCCCGCCAGCAGCCGGTACAGCAGGACGCCGAGGGAGTACACGTCGGAGGCCGGGGTCACCATGTCGTCGGTGAGCCGCTCCGGGGCCAGGTAGTCGGGGGTGCCGAAGAGCTCGTCGTCGGATTCGGCGGCGCCGGCCGGGCCCGCGACGGTGGCGATGCCGAAGTCGACGAGCTTGGCGCCGGTCGGGGCGAGGATCACGTTGGCCGGCTTCACGTCGCGGTGCACGAGGCCGTCGGCGTGCGCGGCGGCCAGCCCGGCGGCGACCTCGGCGCAGACGCGCAGCACGACCGCGGGCGGCAGCGGGCCGGCGGCCGTGCGCTCCTCCAGGGTCGGGCCGGGGACGAGCTCCATCACGACGTACGGGGTGCGCCGGCCCGCCTCGACGTTCTCGCCGAAGTCGTGGACCTGCGCGACGTTCGGGTGGGCGAGCGCGGCGGCGGCCCGGGCCTCGACGCGGATGCGCTGCCGGGCGGCGGCGTCGGCGGCGTAGCGGCCGGAGAGCAGCTTGACCGCGACGTCGCGGTCGAGGACCCGGTCGCGGGCGCGCCACACGGTCGACATGCCGCCGATGCCCACCACGTCGTCGAGCTGGTACCGCCCGCCCAGCACCTGCCGCTCCACGCAGCCCACCATTCCCCATCGACGCGTGGCTAAGCATCACCGTTCGATCACGATCACGATCGGCGATGGGGAAGGGTGGCCGGCTCAGCCCGCGGTGTCCAGGGCGCCGGGCTGCATGTGCACGCCGCCGCCGAAGCGGACGATGTCGCCGCCGGTCCAGCCCAGCGACTCCCAGACCTGGATCACGAGGTACACCCCGTTGTCCTGCCGGACGAACAGGGTCGACGGCCGGGTGTCGTCCTTCATGGTGACGAGCAGGGCCGGGCGGCCCTGCACGGTCACGTCCTGCCGCGCGACGTCGCCGGGCACGGAGCGCTGGGCCATGATCGCGATCTTGCCGACGAACGAGTCGGGCTCCCGGTCCGCGATCCCGACCGGCGCGAGCGTCAGCCCGTAGCGGTCCACGCCCTGGACCTCCCAGCCCTGCGGCACCTCGTCGATGGTGAAGCCCGCCGGCTGGGTGCCCGTGTACGCCACCAGGTGCACGGTCGCGGTCGTGCCCGCGGTGCCGGTGCCGGCCGGGGCGGCGGGCCGGGCGTCCCGGACCGCGGGGTAGGCGAGCGCGGCCGCGAGCACCGCGGCGGCCAGGCCGGACGCGCCGGCGAGGCGGCCGAGGCGACGGCGGCGCAGGGCCGTGCGGCCCCGGGTCAGGTCGGCCTCGAGCGTGTCCGGGCCGGGCGGCGCGGCCGGGCCGGCGAGCCGGTCGAGGCGGTCGTGCAGGTCGGTGTCCATGAGTGCCCCTTCGCGTGGTGATGTGGTCGTCAGGGCCGTAGGCCGACCGGGACGAGGCTCGCGCGCAGCAGCTCCAGCGCGCGGGCCGTCTGGCTCTTCACGGTGCCCTGGCTGCAGCCCAGGGCGGCCGCCGTCCCGGCGACGTCGAGATCGTGGAAGTAGCGGAACACCACCGCCGCCCGCATGCGCGGTGGCAGGCCGCGCAGCGCGGCGACGAGCTCGTCGGCCGACTCGCGGTCAACGCCCGGCTCGGGCTGCGCCACGTCCGGCAGCACCGCCGCCGGTCGCTCGCGCTGCGCGGCCGGGCGCCGTCGCTCGTCGGTCAGCGTGTTCACCATGATCCGGTACACGTACCCGCCCGGGTTGCCGGCCCGGCGGTAGCGCGGCCACTTGACGTACAGCTTCGTCAGCGTGGCCTGCACCAGATCCTCGGCGAGGTGGTGGTCGCCGGCGGTGAGCAGCCGGGCCGTGCGCAGCAGCCCGGCTCTTCGCGCCTGGACGTACTGCCGGAACTGCTCGTCCCGTTCGTTCGTCACGTCGTCTCCTTTCGCCCCTGACACCCGACAGACGGGCGCGGCCCGGCATCGGTTGGGCGGTCGCCGAGGAAACTTCGCCGCTAACCCAGGAGCGGCCGCGCGGCTCCGGCGAGGACGGCCGCGGGGCCGAGCGCCGGAGCGCGTACCGGCACGTCCGCGACCCCGGGCAGGGCGGCCGCGCGCAGGGCCGCGACGACCAGGCCCCGGAACGGCTCGCCGAGGCCGAGCACGCCGCCGCCCAGGATTATCGCGTCGGGGTCGAGCAGGTTCGCGGCGGCGGCCAGGCCCCGGCCGAGGACCCCGGCGGCGAACGCGACCGCCGCGGCGCCCGGGTCCACGTACTCCAGCGGCGGCACCGCGGCCAGGCCGGCCCGGCGGGCGTGGTCCGCGGCGATCGCCGGGCCGGCCGCGTAGGCCTCGACGTGGTCGAGCGCGCCGCAGCCGCAGCGGCGGCCCAGCGCGGCGGCGGCCGGGAGGTGGCCGATGCTGCCGGCCAATCCCAGGCGCCCGGTGACGAGCTCGCCGCCGGCCACGACGGCGCCGCCGATGCCCGTGCCCACCGCGACCACGAGGACGGTGCCCGCCCCGGCCGCGGCGCCCCAGGCCGCCTCGGCGACGGCCAGCGCGTGCACGTCGTTGCGCACCAGCACCGGCCGGCCCAGCGCCGCGGCCAGCCCGCCCCGCACGTCGGTCCCGGCCCAGCCCGGCAGCGAGTCGGTGGCGTGCGCGATGCGCCCGTGCGGGTCCACCGCCCCGGCCGTGCCGACCCCGCACGCGGCGACCGGGGCGTCGCCCATGACCCGGCGGCCGAGCTCGGCGGCGGCCCGCAGGACCGCGGCCGGGCCCTCGCGCGCCGGGGTGGGCACGCGGTGCAGCGGGCCGGTGGTGCCGTCGGCGGACACGAGCGCGGCGGCGATCTTCGTCCCGCCGATGTCGATGCCGAGCACCGTCTTCACCGCGCGATCGCGGTGACGAGGTCGCGGGTCAGGGCCATCGGGTCCGTGATCGCGGTACCGACGACGACCGCGAAGGCGCCGAGGGCGAAGGCGTCCCGCAGGTGCGCCGCGGTGGCGAGCCGGCCCTCGGCGACCGTGCGGACCCCGGCCACGGCCAGGTTGGACACCAGCGCGAGGTCCGGCTGCGTCCCCTGTGGACTGTCCGTCGTGTACCCGGACAGCGTCGTCGCCACGAGGTCCGCCCCGGCCGCCCACGCGGCCAGGCCCTGCGCCGCGGTGGCGACGTCGGCCATGAGCGGGAGCCCGAGGTCGTGCGTGCACCGCACGAGCTCGGCGACGGACAGGTCGCCGCGGCCGGTCGCCTCGGCCGCGATGATGTCGGCCCCGGCCGCGGCGAGGTCCTCGACCAGCGGCCGGTGCGGCGTGATGAGGTACCGGTCGGCCGCCCTGACCTTGTGCAGCCCGATGACCGGCAGGTCGACGGCGGCCTTGACCGCGCGCACGTCCTGCGGGCCGTTCACCCGCACCGCCACGGCCCCGCCGAGCGCCGCGCACCGGGCCAGCCGCGCGATCACGTCGGGCGAGCGCAGCGGGTGCCCGTCGGGCGCCTGGCACGACACCACGAGCCCACCGGCGATGGCGTCAAACATCTGATCCTCCAGGATTGGTCTAGTCCAATTACCGTAGCGTCTGCCCTCGTCGCTGCGCTAGCATTCATGTGGTACGGACCATGGGAGGTTGCGTGACGAAGCACGAGCAGCTGCGCGCGCACCTTGAGGGGCTCATCGAGCGCGAGCTGGGCCCGGACGAGCGCCTGCCGCCCGAGCGTGACCTGGCCGAGGCGTTCGGCGTGAGCCGCATGACCGTCCGGCAGGCCCTGGACCGCCTGGAGCGGGAGCGCCGGGTGTACCGCGTGCAGGGCGCCGGCACCTTCGTCGCCCGGCCGCCGATCGCCAAGACCATCGAGCTGACGTCGTTCACCGAGGACATGCGCCGGCGCGGCCTCGCGCCCGGGTCGGTCCTGCGGGTCGCCGAGCTCGTGGCGGCGGGCCCGGACATCGGCTTCGCCCTGGCGCTGAGCCCGGCCGGCGAGGTGCTGCACCTGGAGCGCGTGCGGACCGCGGACGGGATCCCGATGTGCCTGGAGCACACGTACCTCCCCGCGGCCCTGGTGCCCGGCCTCACGACGGTCGAGGGCTCCTTGTACGCGGAGCTGCACCGGCGGTACCGCATCCGGATCGCGCGGGCCGAGCAGTCCATCCGCGCGACGGTCCTGGACGCCGCGGCGGCCGCGCTGCTCGACGCCCCGCCGTTCAGCCCGGCCCTGCTGGTCGAGCGCACCGCCTTCGACGAGCGCGACCGCCCCGTCGAGCGGGCCGCGTCCACGTACCGCGGCGACCGCTACTCGTTCGAGATCGACGTGACCACGGCGGCCGGCTCCCGATCGGGAGCCGGCCGCCGTGCGGGGGGCGAGTAGAGATCAGATGAGCCAGCGGTTGCGCTGGATGAAGGGGAGCTTGGCCCAGAGGCGGCCGAGGCCCCAGGTGTGGCCGGCGTAGGCGGCGGCGAGGGCGA